>NZ_JANMZH010000642.1:0-12651 GCF_031383065.1 Microcoleus sp. OTE_8_concoct_300
CAGCGACAGAGCAGGGGACTAGCTACGCATCCGCCCGGTGTCGTGACTCAAAAAACGTAGTCCGCGAAGGACTTAGGCCCGTCAGGATGGCTTTCTAGATTTCTCTTTCAAGCCTTATGCCTTTAGGCTAAGGTTCCTGACGAGGAGTCCTTGGACTTGACCCAAGACCAAGCATCTACTGTGTGCCCTGCAGGGGTTGCCAAAAAACTTTCTTCATCCATATATATAGCCTTTCTCAGTAACATGAGGTACTATCTGGCATAGGGCATAGGGCATAGGGCATAGGGCATAGGGCATAGGGCATAGGGCATAGGGCATAGGGCATAGGGCATAGGGCATACCTCACTACACTTGACAACCGCTATATGTTATGTGTTCTGCTTCCTTGAGGCCCAGGAGCACGGAAGGGTGTGGGAAGCTGAGCATTGTCGATCGTCAGAAAACCAACATAGGCGATCGAGACCTGTCACCTGGGCGCCATTTTTCTTTTAACATTAAAGAAGGCGGAATAGATGAGTTCGGAGACGAGGGTTTGATTACGTTTTTTTTTAGGTAGGTTTTAACCTGCCGCGCACGCTTGCATCCCCGTACTAAAATCACTCTTGCTTTCAGCTTCTTTTCTGTGTAAGAGCCGAAAGAATTGCTAATTTTTAGTAGTAAGGTGGATAAGTGCTATCAGCGGTAGGTCTACAAAGGGCGCGATCGAGCCTGCAGACGCAGTGAAGTTAAAAGCTTTTTGCTTCCCCGGCATCGAACCGCCCAAAACGAGTCGCAAGTTAAACAGTTTTTTATTCAGAACTCAAAACTTAAAACTCTCTCACTGTAATCAGCCAGATGGATCGGCTGTAGCTGTCCGGCCGCAACCACCTTTATGCCCCATGCTCGATCGTAATTTATGTCTTCAAATTCTCCCTCTTCTTGGCACACCGTAGCAATTGACAAAACTCTCCAGCAGCTAAGCAGCAACAAAGACGCTGGCTTGAGCAGCCAACAGGTGTCAGAACGCTTGCAGCAATACGGCCCCAACGAACTAGAAGAAACAGGAGGCCGCAGTCCGTGGTCGATTTTTGTCGATCAGTTCACCAACATCATGTTGTTGATGCTGATCGGTGTGGCCGTGATTTCGGCTTTCTTGGACATCAGGTCGAATACTTTTCCCAAAGATGCGATCGCCATTTTTTCGATCGTCATACTCAACGGCATTCTCGGCTTTTTCCAAGAGCAAAGTGCTGAAAAAGCCCTCGCAGCCCTCAAAAACCTTGCTTCCCCCCTAGTCAGAGTCCTGCGGGACGGCAAAACTTCGGAGATAGCAGCCAAGGAACTCGTACCCGGAGACGTGATGCTGTTAGAGGCTGGGGTAAAAATAGCAGCAGACGGACGCTTGATCGAATCTTCCAACTTGCAAGTCAGAGAATCTGCTTTGACGGGAGAAGCTTTAGCAGTTACCAAGCAAGCAGAGCTAGAACTTCCCGAAGATGCTTCCTTGGGCGATCGGCTCAACCTGATTTTTCAGGGCACAGAAGTTGTTCAGGGACGAGCAAAGGCGATCGTCACCAACACCGGAATGCAAACTGAACTGGGAAAAATTGCCACCATGCTTCAGTCAGTAGAAAGCGAACCGACTCCCCTGCAACAGCGGATGGATCAGCTGGGAAATGTTCTAGTCTCCGGTGCTCTAACCTTAGTCGCACTTGTCGTCATCGGCGGCATGATTACCTTCCAAAACGGCAGCCTCGGGTTCGATACCAGCAGGTGGGAAGAGTTGTTAGAAGTTTCTCTAAGCATGGCTGTGGCTGTGGTTCCCGAAGGACTCGCAGCAGTCGTGACAGTCACTCTAGCACTCGGAACTAGGCGGATGGTGAAGCGAAACGCCCTGATTCGCAAACTGCCGGCCGTAGAAACTTTGGGATCGGTTACTACCATTTGTTCTGACAAAACAGGTACCCTGACTCAAAATAAAATGGTAGTTCAGCTAGTCTCTACGGGCGACTGCACAGTCGCCGTCGCAGGCGATGGCTATGCCCCGATCGGAGATTTTACCGATCGGCATACATCGACCCAAATTAATAATTTAGAGGAATATCCAGAACTCGAATCTTTATTAATTGCCTGTGCAGTTTGCAACGACGCAGTGTTGCAACAAGAACAGCAAGAATGGCAGATTTTAGGCGACCCCACAGAAGGAGCTCTGCTGTGTGTAGCGGGAAAAGCAGGCATTTATAAGGAAAAACAGTCTCAATTGCTGCCGCGGACGGCGGAATTTCCTTTTTCTTCCGAACGCAAGCGGATGAGCGTGATTTGCGAAGTGCCCGGCCATTCGGGACATTCGGGATTTCCAGCAGAAGAAGGACAGCAGCCGAATTATTTGATGCTGACCAAAGGTTCTCCAGAGTTGACTTTGGAGCGCTGCAAAGGCATTATAGTCGGCGATCGAGTACAACCTTTAACCCAGGAAATGCGCGATCGCATCCTCGCCGAAAACAACAACATGGCAAGCGGCGGTTTGCGAGTCCTCGGGTTTGCGTACAAACTCTGGGAAAACCTGCCACCCGAAGGTTCTGAGGAAACCAGCGAACAAGACATGATTTGGCTGGGACTCGTCAGTATGCTGGACGCCCCGCGCCCGGAAGTGCGGGAAGCAGTGAGGAAGTGCCGCGATGCAGGCATTCGGGTGGTGATGATTACAGGAGACCACCAGTTGACTGCAAAAGCCATCGCCTACGATTTAGGTATTGCAACAGAGGGCGATCGAGTTCTCACCGGTCAAGAATTAGAAAAGCTCAGCCAAGAAGAACTCAAACAGCAAGTCGAACAGGTTAGCGTTTACGCCCGCGTCTCCCCAGAACACAAATTGCGGATTGTCCAAGCTTTGCAAAGTTGGGGCAAATTTGTCGCAATGACCGGCGACGGCGTTAACGACGCCCCCGCCTTGAAACAAGCCGATATCGGCATCGCCATGGGGATTACCGGCACCGATGTCAGCAAAGAAGCTAGCGATATGGTGCTCCTCGACGACAACTTCGCAACTATTGTCGCCGCCGCTGAAGAAGGGCGAGTGGTTTATAGCAATATTCGCCGCTTTATTAAATACATTTTGGGCAGCAACATCGGCGAAGTTTTGACAATTGCGGCCGCACCTTTAATGGGTTTGGGAGGAGTGCCGCTGACGCCGCTGCAAATTTTGTGGATGAACTTAGTAACAGACGGCGTTCCCGCTTTGGCCTTGGCCGTGGAACCGGCGGAACCGAACGTGATGAGAAAGCCTCCTTTCAGTCCGCGAGAAAGTATTTTTGCGCGGGGTTTGGGTTCTTACATGATTCGGATCGGGATTATTTTTGCAATTTTGACGATCGCGATGATGTCCTGGGCTTACGGATATACTCACACTCCCGGACACGGCGATCCAGATGCTTGGAAAACAATGGTGTTTACAACTCTTTGTTTGGCACAAATGGGTCACGCGATCGCAATTCGGTCTAACACTCAGCTAACTCTCGAGTTAAATCCCTTGACTAATGTTTTTGTTTGGGGAGCTGTGATTGTGACTACTATTCTGCAATTGATGCTGATTTATGTTCCGCCGCTGAGAGCATTTTTTGGCACTCATTATTTAACCGGGTTTGAATTGCTGGTTTGCTTCGGTTTCAGCGCTCTGATGTTTGTCTGGATTGAACTGGAAAAACTGTTCTTGCGCTTTTACAAATCTAGAAAATAGTGTTAAGAGCTGAGGAAGACTGAGCGAGGTTTCATTATTAGCTATAACCCACGCATTTGGCACTATTCTCTCTTCACATCCGCCAGGGGTTTCAACCCCTGGCTCATATCAAATCCGGTAGCATCGGAATTATTCATCTCTGTATTCTCTCCCTCTGCGTTCTCTGCGCCCTCTGTGGTTAAATCATTCCGATGCAACCGGAAACGATATCACACCCAAATTCATCGCTATGAAGACTCAAGAGATTGTGTCACAATTAAACATTTATTACTTCGTTATAATGTGATTGCGAGCGCAACGCTCGGCGAAAATCGCAATCGTAAAGGATCTCGGTTGCCAACCTGTAAGGTGCGCCCCGTCGTTCACCCGCTCGAGGAGTGTATTACTAATTACCAATTACCAATTACGAATTACTAATATTATGTATTTGAAAACGCTGCACCTCCGGCAGTTTCGTAACTACTTCGATCAAAAGGTAGTCTTTGACGCTCCCAAAACCATTTTAGTAGGAAATAACGCTCAAGGAAAATCTAACTTGTTAGAAGCGGTAGAGTTGCTTTCCACATTAAAAAGTCATAGGGTAGGGCGCGATCGCGATTTAATACTCGACTCAAAGCCGATCGGCCAAATTGATGCTACACTCGAACGTCAAACCGGACCGATCGACTTAGCTTTAACTCTTCGCTCTGGGGGGCGTCGGACACTGAAGCTCAACGGTGAACAGCTGCGTCGCCATTTAGACTTTTTGAGCGTATTAAATGTAGTGCAATTTTCTTGTTTGGATTTGGACTTAGTGCGCGGCGGGCCCGAAGGAAGGCGCAATTGGATCGATCGCCTAGTCATCCAGTTAGAACCGATTTACGCTCACATTTTGCAGCAGTACAACCAAATTTTGCGCCAGCGAAACGCTCTGTTGAAACGTTCTAAAGAAATCAGGAAAGCGGAATTTTCCGAAAGTTTTGACAAAATGCGATTTATCGGCTCTGAAACTCCCGAAGATCAAAATATTGCAGAATTCCCAATGCCCAATGCCCAATGCCCAATGCCCCATTCCCAATTCCCCATTCCCAGTTCAGAATTAGCTTTGTGGGACGCGCAGTTGGCGACAGCGGGGGCTCGCGTCATCCGCAGGCGCGATCGAATTTTGGAGCGATTGATGCCTTTAGCTCGAAATTGGCACCATTCAATTAGCGGTTCTGCAGAAGTTTTAGATGTGAAATACGAGGCTAATATTGAAGTAGGCGCGGAATTAATCGCTAAAGACAATCTCGAAGGAGTGCGGCAAGCATTTTTAGAGAAAATCCAAAAAAGGGCGATCGCAGAACAGTTTCAAGGCACCACTTTAGTCGGCCCCCACCGCGACGACATTACATTTACAATTAACAATACCCCAGCTCGTCAATACGCCTCCCAAGGCCAGCAGCGAACTCTGGTATTAGCATTAAAATTAGCCGAATTGCAGCTTATTGAAGAAGTCGTCGGCGAAGCGCCTTTACTGTTGCTCGACGACGTACTTGCAGAACTCGATCTGAGCCGCCAAAATCAACTTTTAGAAACAATTCAAGAACGCTTTCAAACTCTGATTACTACGACTCACTTAGGCGCTTTTGACACTCAGTGGCTGCGACAAACCCAAATTCTCTCCGTCGTTGCTGGACAAATCAATCGATTTTAGATTTTAGATTTTAGATTTTAGATTGACAAATTTTCTGTTTCATGGTATGAGAACAAAAAAATGTAGAAAGTGGCATTATTACCTCAATTCGAGATAGGATAAAGGTTAATTTTGATTGCAGCTTTCGCTTCCATTTTTCTAACCCTTGTCAACGACCCAGGTCTAAAGACACTGGGCTTCTAGCCTAAGACTTAAACCACAGTTGACCAGATGCGTACCTGGGTACTACGTTAACGGTAAGAGTTTAAAGACCTACCAAGGGATGCGAAGCTAGTTCCTTGCTCTAGAAATTTAGGATTAAACAGACTTATTGGGTTAAATCAGTGTCCTAGATATAGTACCGGCCGTTAACTTTGTCGAAGTACAGACGACCTGCCAGGTCGTCTCTTCTACCCCGAAAGGGAGGCTCATAAAAGAGCGAACATTATGCGATCGCGGGTTGCGAAGTTTGAGATGGTAATTGTCCCATCGAAAGTACACTACAAAAGTACACCGAATCTAGCAATCCCCGTGTAATGGAAAGATTCACGCCGGTTTCAACCGCCGAGTCGTTTCCCTCTCAGCACTCTTGGTGACTGAGTTTCCCACTTACCGAATTTTTTTATGAAGCATTACATTTCCCGTCTGTTAGCCCTGGTATTAGTTGTTGTCATCGGCATAGCGGGCTGTACCAATGTTCCGGCCACTCTGAGTGGAGATTATGGCAAAGACACATTAGCATTAGTGAACAGCTTGAGAACAGCGCTCACTTTGCCAGAGGGCGCGCCGGAAAAAGCAGCCGCTCAAGCCGCTGCTCGCACAAGTATCAACGATTTTTTTGCGGCATACCGCCGCGATCCGGCTCTTACCAAGCTGGCATCTTTCACGACAATGCGCACGGCATTAAACTCTTTGGCAGGACATTACAGTTCCTATCCAAACCGTCCCGTTCCTGAAAAGTTGAAAAAGCGTCTTGAGGCAGAATTTCAGCAGGTAGAAGCTGCTCTCAACAGAGGATCTTAATCTCAAAATTTAGGATAAAGGATAAATTTTAATAATTCATCTTTCATCCTTGATATTTGAGTGTTAACAATTTTTAGTAGAAATATCAACTGCTTTTAGCGCCCACTGTACCCAGGCGCTTTTTTCAGCAGCATTTAGGCTCGCGAATTAAATAACTTACAATTTTAATTGTTATTGTGGGATGGGCGTCCCGCCCGTCCAAAAAGGACGGGTGGGACGCCCATCCCACTTTCCTTGTGGAAGTTATTTAATTCTCATTCCTAAGTTGCCAACACTAAACTTGTGTCATGGCAACGATTTGAGCGGTGGTTAATACCAACTGAGGAAACGTTGGAGAAACAATAGTGGCTTCTCCTTGATATCGCAGTGCCTGATATTCACCATCGATTAAGCGGTTGATGGTCACCGTAGACTGTTTTGGAGAACCAATATACTGAACGCCTCCCAACCCTGCATAATCAACGATCCAATACTCCACGATTCCTAAAGTTTCATACTCATTCAATTTGATGCGGTAATCATCCCGCCAATTCGTACTGACAACTTCGATCGCCAAGGGAGGTGGAATATAGGCAGCAGCAGAGGCAGAACTTTGACGCATTCTGACCCATTCTTCCTTGGCAAACACCACAATGTCGGCTTTACGACTCGATTCACTTTCGCGCGGGGCAGCGTTCAATCTGACTTGTTTACTTTGCCGAGGAACGTAGGGAAGGTTCAAGGATTGGCAATGATCTACCAAGAGACGACATAAACCATCGACGACATCCTCATGTTTGGCTGTGGGTTCACTCAGGGGCATGGCAACTCCATTGACTAGCTCAAATGACCTGCCGGAGTCGTCATCCCAGTTGAGAAATTCCTCGAAGGAAAGGGTTTTTTGGGCGATCGCAACCATTGATATTAACCTTTTGCGTAGGTTGGCTCTCTGTTGTCTGTTTCTAGCTTAAGGTGAGGTAGAGAGATAGATCGCTGCTCTTGTAGGGTGCGTTAACGAAGTATACCGTAAACTTTGACATCTCTTCTCGGTTTTACTGCCCGCGTCCTGGTTTGCAATCTACAAAACCTAATGCTTCTGTGTCGAGAAAACTGGCGATCGCCATTTCGATCAGCGCTTCGATCGGATATTCAATTTCCGCAGCACGCGCGATTAGAGCTGCTTTAATTCGTTCTGGCAAACGTCCCAAAATAACTTCGGCATCAGCAGGAGAAAGTTGTTCTTGAAGTTTGGCTTGCATGGCATTCACCTTTGGGTTGGAATTTGAACGTTGTACGGAGGTTCAGTGGCTCTTAGAATGATGGCTTCTAGCTCCAATAGTAACGCAGGGTTTTCACAGTAAGAGACTAATTGCATTGCAATTCGCACATCCTCGTCATTGTACTTATCGAGCCACGCCCATAAAAAAGCCTTGTGCCCGCCGCTGAAGCGTCCTCGTAGGCTCTTGGTTTTACCGATGTAAAGTAATCCGTCAGTTATGTGCCTGACTGCATAGATGCCAGGGCGAGCAGGAATCTTATCAAACTCACGGGTCAAGGGTTGACATTGCTCGAAAGGAGTGAAGGCGATCGCATCTAGAATTTTCCGCGCTAGGGCTTGCACCTCAGAATCGTTTGTTGGCATGGAAGCAAGAAGGCTAATTGCACAGAAATCATGTTCCCACAAATTCTGTTATAGCTCCAAAATAAACGGAATTGAGCCTTTGTTTTGTCGATCGTACTGAGACAATACTCACAGCAACCATTGGCGCGTTGTTTAATGAATTGTCGTTGCTGCTGTGTGAGGCGGGATTCAGACATAATCAACGATATCGGGATGAGGATTGATGCCGAGAGTTTGCATGAGATCTGTCAGAGATTGGTTGCGGAAGGTTGCGAGTTGAATTAAGGCTTGAATGCGGGTAACGTTGAGTTGTTCAAGGCAATCGCTCATTTGGATCAGTTGCTTGTGTTCTTCGGGAGTCAGGGTTTCGGCATGACGCTTGGCGATGAGGGCATGGTATTCTTCCCAGGTTTGTGCACTAAAGCCGATGTTAATTTGTTGCAGCAAGTCGGCTTCAGTAGGTTGGGTGGTTGGAAGTCTAGGCTGGAGGCGTTCTTGCAGGGCGTTGAGGATGTAGCGATCGGGTTCAACGCCCTGTCGAGATGCTTCAGTGCGGATCTGGTGTTCGAGTTCGGGAGAGAGGTTGAGGGTGATGGTGGTCATGGTTATCTTGGCAGCAACATCTATTCATCATTTTAGCGATCGGGCTTTCACCTTATCTCGAACTTCATCGCCTGGGACTTCTCGATTTTACTGCCCGCGTCCTGGTTTGCAATCTACGAAACCTAATGCTTCTGTGTCGAGAAAATTGGCGATCGAAATGGCGATCGGATCTTCAATTTCCGCAGCACGCGCAATTAGAGCCACTTTAATTCGTTCTGGCAAGCCTCTCAAAATGACTTCGGCATCAGCAGGAGAAAGTTGTTCTTGAAGTTTGGCTTGCATGGCATTCACCTTTCATTAATAGGCGAAATAGAGGCGTCTCGTCGGCGATCGTACAAACTCTGATAATCTTGCCAAGTCGCAGGTAAGCGAATTACAGAACCCGCAGCCCATTGAATTTTTTATGGTGAGATGAGGGCAAGCATGGTCTAAGGTCGCTTTTGCAGCCATTGATTTTAATGATAACAAGAGTGGTGCGGGCGATCGCTCCTGGTTTGTAGTTGAAATTGGTGATGAACTAATACAGTTCAGTTAAGGCTAAAAATTAAAATTCACCTAGGTTGGGTTGAGCAACGAAACCCAACCTAGACAATGTTATTTCGTTGTTAGGCCTTCCGGGTAGGGAATTACAAACGCTTCTGACTTACCTGTAAGGAAGTTGATATTCAAGGCAAACAGGATCTACTTGTGTTTCAGAATAGATCATTATTTCTCCCTCCCAAGTCATATACTGATAACCAGGAGTCTCCAAAATCAACTCTGCATTCCCGTTATGACTGTGGAACTTAATATCTGGTGTTTTCTGAGAAAACTCATTCTCAAAGAATAGAGGTGGCAGCTTACTGACTCGTTGTGCAATTGACTCTATATCATATTGGGATGCGGTATCATTAACAGCGAGATCGCGAGGCAATTTTTTTCCGTGAAGCTTACGAACCGTACTGGCAATTGCACTTCTCAAATGATCGCCAACTCGGTAGAGATTTGCAAAGTGATAACGTAGGTCACGATTTAAGGAAATAGCGGTTGTACCATCGCGATGAATCTCACAATCAGGGCCTATACGTCCATTAGGTTGCATCCCCTCTAGAAAATACCCAACAATACGAGCATTTTTGGGAAAAGTTTGAATACCTTTATCTACAGTACGTGCAACTATGCCACGTCCCCTTGAGTACATCATTATGGGACGCAATTGACCACCATTGTGTTTAATCTTATTAACAATAGGAGCAAATGATTCTCTGTAGTCCTTGATTGCATTATGAAAAGGCTTATAAGCAGGGTGTTTGACCTTATCCAACCAACGGTCGGGATGTTTTTCCTGAACATTGCTATCATATGGGTGAATAACTTTAAGAATCCAATAGCAATCATCAATGTGAGATTGTAAGGCGTGTAGTAATTCTTTTTGTAAATCAGGCAGCTTCTTTAAAGGATAATCTAAATTTCCCTCAGCATTAAACAAAGCCGTAGAAATCTGATCGATTTCATCCAGAACAGCATTGAAAGACTGCATTACTTTCTGTAGTGAGCGACTGTAGATTGAGAATGGATGCCGTTGGGTGTGATCGTTATGATAGGTAAAGCTTTCATCGAGAAGTTTTAGACAATTAAATGCTTTAGGGTGTAAGTTGCCATCTCTATGTGTTTTACGTTCGAGGTTCATCATAAGATCATAAGTGAGTCAAGTTTGTATTACAAGTGTAGCACATTAATTATGAATTAAGGACTGCTAAAGCCTCGGCGCTACTGTCAATATGTCCCGAAAGTATGGGAGTAACTTGTCATTCACCTCTTTTCTCCTGATTGACTATCAATTCAATAGATCTAGCCAAATCTGTAATCTCTGAATCTTGGAGAACGTAACTTGGAGTGTAGACCAAACCATACTCTAACAAATTGCTTGGAGTTGCTAACAGCATTCCTCGATCCTCACCAAACTTAGAACGAATCATCTCCCCCAACCATTCTGGAGTATGTTCCGAGTAAGCAGTTCTAAATAGAGAAATATCTCCAATAAGGTCGCCAAAAACCACCCAGCAATGACCATCCCAATCTAAATTAGATTCAGACAAGCTTTTGCTCATATCATGAGCGTTCATATTATTACCAAATATACGCCTGCCCATCATATCTAGGTTACCAGCAACCATATGAACAGGTATATCCGTATGGTCTCTTATCAAGATTGTCCATAGTGCACTCATTTGAACGCAGCAATTATGGATTGATGGAAAATAATCCAAAACACTCTTGGCTGAATCTACTATTAAGTCATAATCTTCTTGAGTCAAGCTATATTCAACGTATTTGGAGGCTTCCTTTTCGGAATAAGAGTGTTTAATTAGTTCGGATAATTCTTGTTTCATATAATCTTCTAAATAGGATGCGTGTGATGTAATTAATCTAACGCACCACCATCTGTCTTGACAAAAGATTTTGTCGTAGTAACCGAACCTTTAAAGCTGAGGTAGCCGAATAATCTGAATATCACTCCCACTTTGGGTTTTTCGGCTTTTTCTAGGGCAAGCTGTCCATCAATCCCCTATCCCATTATCCTTGATGGATCTTCTTTCCAAACAGACTTGATGGATCTTCTTTCCAAACAGATATGTCAATCAGCAATATGACAAGTTTCGCGCATGACTTTGTGGTTGAAGTCTGGGGGCAACTCAATTTATCACCCCAAACTCACACCGCGATATAAATCCTCGATCGCCACTTCAAGCTCAATACTCTGAAAGATCCTCACCCAAAGCCTGCCTCAATCCACACAAATACCTGCTTCCGGCAATAACTACGGTAGGGGGCGTTGACGAATTCGATCGCGATCCACCACCGTAAACCGTTCCTCAAATTGCAATCCTTCGATCTGTAATAAATTCAACAATATTGATGCTGGTTCTTCCGGCGTGTGAGGACGAAACCGCAAATAAATCACACCTCTTGGCGATCGCAGCCGCAAGCGATAAATGAGTTCGCCGTAATCGCGATCGAACGTCAAAATCACCCGTTCCTCATCCGCTGCACGAGCCAAAACCTCGGAATCCTCAATACCTGGAGAATCCTCGGTAACAGAAGCGACTTCAAGCTCCGCTTGCCGTAGAATTCGTACACTGAGGAGTGGAAAATTTTCATTTGCCAGAAACCGCATTAACTTGCCTCAGCAAACAGTAAAGGTGTGTAAAATACGTCTTCTTTGAGGCACTCCGCCGCGAAAGCAAACACAGCTTGTAGAGATTCAGCATTAAGCGTTGGGTAATTTTCTAGAATTTGTTGCTGCGTCCAACCTTCTGAAAATAGCCCTAGAACGAACTCCACTGATATTCGTGTCCCCTTAATTACAGGCTTGCCAAGCAGAATTTTAGGATTTGAGTGAATGTGTGCTTTCCAGTTCATAACCAGTTCGCCTCTCTATGGTTTTCATCTATTATGAGTATAGTTAAGATTTTAAAATTAACTGTCACTGTCTTTAAAGGTTCATCAAGGATGGTGTAAGTCATGCCGATTTATTGGCCCGTTGTGCCATATATCGATCGAAAGTTGTGTAATCTCCAGCTTTGTAATCAGCACGGGCCGCTTCAATTTCGGCAATATCTTCTGGAGAATCGTCCTCATTCGGGAATAATTCAGCTTCCAAAAATTCCCATATCTTGTATCTTTCAGCAATTCCCAGTGACGAAATAGCTTCCAGCAGTGATTGAAATGAGATGTCTACTTTCACAGTATTCTCAGCCATCAGAACTTTCCTCCACTTTAAATTTTACAATATATCCAGAGCCCCGACTTCTTCAAGAAGCCGGGGCTCTAAAAGCAGACTACATCACAACCGCACTAATCAAAGTTTGCACATTTTGTACAACAGCAGTAGTAAAATTATGAGTCACAGGCAAACTGTCAACGACTATTCCAGCGCACAATAGCATCAGGTACAGAATAGAGTATTTAAAGAGCGATCGCGCAACAATCTTATCCTCTGGAGTCTGCAACAGCAACCAAGCTTTTTGGGCAAAAATAGCACCCAGGAAAATAGCTGTCCCCGCATACACCGCG
>NZ_JANMZH010000648.1:0-1063 GCF_031383065.1 Microcoleus sp. OTE_8_concoct_300
GAGTTGCAAGCTGCCGGGAGCACCGTGAGAAACTATGTGGATGCTGTCTATATTGGTACGATCGCCTAAAATTTGAGTAATTTGGTCGATCGCATCCCGGTTCCCATCCAAAACGACTACTTCCGTACCCGGTTTTACCCCGGCCATCAAACTTTGATAATTTTCTACTTTAGTATCTATAAAGGCGATCGCACTTCCTGAAACTTGATTATTTAAATTTGGCATACTGCACCTACTGATAGCTAAAAAAAGACAATAATTTCCCTATTTCGCGACTTGCATCCGAAACTATTCCTGAAGGTTGTGCTAACACTAACAGTATTTTCAGATAATATATGTAAATTTTTATTTAAAAATACCTTTTTAATTAAAGTTTTGATGAAGATGGGGAAATTTATTAAGTAATATTGCGAAGGAGCCAGCGCGAGATGGATGACATAACAAAAAAAATCAATAGCAAGTGTGATTATACTGAAATATTAAGAGCGGGATTTTTGATACAGATGTGCCAGGGGCGGGTTTATTCAGGACTACGTAACTGGCACATAGGTAGGGTGTCCCGGAACCCAAAAACCTGTTGAAATTGAAATAATCAATATAGTTTTCAGCAAGGGTGGGGGCGGGTTTACGAGATTATTGGTCTTAGGCACTGATGGTTGGTAAAACCCGCCCCTACAAGTTATATCATGTCCGGTCGATTACCCTGATTCAAGTAGGGGCCCGTGTGACAAAAATATTAGCCAAAAACGGACAATCTCACAAACGGGCCCCGGCAATTGTATTATGGGCGAGCGATCGGACATGATATCACAGCTAAAGTCCTCAGTCGAGGACTGTTTGATGAGGTTGTTTTCAGCAAGGGTGGGGGCCGGTTTACGAAATTATTGGTCTTAGGCACTGATGGTTGGTAAAACCCGCCCCTACAAGTTATTCGTTAGAATCTTTAAGGGCGATCGCAAATGAAATGCACAAGGGCGATCGGGGACTTTATTTCTGAGCTAATATTGCATCGTAATCGCTATGAGTCCCTATCCAAAACCAGACAATACCTTCGGGTTTCTCA
>NZ_JANMZH010000652.1:0-1724 GCF_031383065.1 Microcoleus sp. OTE_8_concoct_300
TTTGTGCATAAGTTTGTGGCAATTGGCACTTTGGAAGAAAAGATTGACCAAATGATTGAGGACAAAAAGAAATTGGCAGGGTCAATTATTGGTGCGGATGAGTCGTGGTTGACTGAGTTGGATAATGAGGCATTTAAGAAATTAATTAGGCTCAATAAAAATGCGGTTCTAGATTAGGAGAAAATTCAAAATATGTCACAATTTACTCGGACTTGGTGGGGCAATAAATTTATCGATGGGCTGGAAAAATTTACTGATTCTGGACGACTCGGACGGGGACGTTCCTATGCACGGAATGACAAGGTAAAAAGCTTTAAGATTAATGATGGCTTAGTGATGGCAGAAGTAAGGGGGTCGGTAAATCCTTATTTTGGGGTTTATAAGGAGCCACTCTACAAAACTAAAATTGAGTTTCAGGCGATTAGTCAGGAAAAGTGGAAAGTGGCGATCGCCCAAATGGCATCAAAAGCCAGCTTCATTTCCCGGCTGCTAATAAACGAAATGCCCGACAATATTGAAAATGCTTTCTCACCCCTCGGATTGCACCTTTTACCCAGCAGCCGTGAGGACTTTAAAACCACTTGCTCTTGCCCAGACTATAGCAATCCCTGCAAACATATTGCCGGAGTTTATTATTTGGTGGCGGCCGAATTGGACAAAGATCCATTTTTACTGTTTGAATTACGGGGGCTTTCTAAGGAAGTGCTGCACCGCGAATTAGCAAAAACGCCTTTGGGAATGGCGCTTTCTGCCGAGTTAACGGCGGATGCAGCGGCCCCTGTGGCGGTGGATTCCTATTACACGCGGGCGATCGCCAGTGAGGCGCAAACGGTCAGCCTGAAAGAGTTTTGGCATGGTGCGAAGCGATTACCGCAGACGATTGAGGTGGCAGCGCAAAGTGGGGTAAGTGCGATCGTGGTGAAGAAACAGGGAGATTTTCCACAGTTTTGGCACAAGGATGGTTCGTTTATTGAGGCGATGGAAGAACTGTATTTGCGGGTGAAGAAGAATAAGTAGTTGGGTGGACAATTTTGCTGCCATACTCGAAAACTTCATACATTTGGTACAATAATCGTGCTCATCATATCAGCTTTACCAACAACTAAAATCATAAGATCGTTATTTGATGATTTTAGACTATAATTAAATTAGTGCGACTGTTAAAAAAGTAGACTTTTTACTGACAGCAAGGTTTGGCAATTTCAAATTAGAATCTAAAATTGACTGATGTTACAAAGAGAAGAACTGTTAAAAGGCCTTGAAAACCGCGAATGTGTGGCGCGGGCGATCGACCAAGCCGAACAAGCCATAAAAACTTGGGAAGTTACTCAGACTGATTTTTTGTCGCCTCCAGAATTGGCGGACACTCTGACGATATTTAAGCGGTTAACAGACGTGGAATTAGTGGCTTGGGGAGGCTATCCGCAATCTGAAAGACAAAGAATTGCGATCGCGCGATCGGATATCCCGATCGACTCTGCTAGCGTTAACGTTGCTGCGGTAGAAATCGCTGGCAATTTCTTGTTCGATACAGCTTCTCACCGCGACTTTTTGGGGGCGATGTTGGGTACGGGAATTGTCAGGGAGAAAACTGGCGATGTGATTGTTTTGGGAGAACGCGGCGCGCAAGCCATTGTCATGCCGGAGATGGTAGAGTATTTGGAGATGAGTTTGCAACAAGTGCGATCGGTTCCTGTAAAAACTCGGCGCATTGAGTTGAGCGA
>NZ_JANMZH010000657.1:0-1120 GCF_031383065.1 Microcoleus sp. OTE_8_concoct_300
GCTATCATATCCATAACAGGATCAAAAGTTACAAAAAAGAGGGAATGTATGCAAACAATCCTTTTGAGTCGTGAAGAAGTCGCTCGTCGTGCGAAACATTTGTATGAGAGTAGCATCCGCCAAAAAATTGAATTAGAAGACAATATTGGCAAGATGGTCATCATTGATATTGAAACAGGTGACTACGAAGTTGATAAAACTGGGCTAAAAGCCGCACGTAGTCTGATGGCAAAGCATCCGTATGCTCGACTTTTTGGCATTCGTATTGGTTACAATGTGGCTGCTTCGTTGGGTGGTGTAATGGAGCGTGTCAACAAGTGATTTCTGGTATTGTGACCGATCGGCACGCGATCGTCGCGTTGACGTTTCTCCTCCCAAGCGGCTCTACTTTCCCGATCGAGTTTGTCATAGATACGGGCTTCACTGACTACCTATGTTTGCCACCGGAGGCAGTTACCTTACTGGGGTTGCCGTTCCTGTACGATATGCCTGTAAACTTAGCAGATAACAGTGAAGTCCTAGTAGCAGTTCACGAAGCAATCATCCTTTGGGACGGGGAAGAACGAGAAGTTCGTGTATTTGCTACAGGGCGAAGGCCTCTGATTGGAACTGCTTTGCTGACGAGCAAGAACTTGTGATTCAGTTCACTGAGGGGGGGTTAGTGACGATTGATGCGTTGTAGTTTCCAACGCCCGATCGCAAAACCCAATACTTCAAAATTACCATTTGGTCGATCGCTCTTCATTCCGGTATTGCGATCGCTCTCTTAATTTTTATCCTTATTGTTATACGGAGAGTGCGATCTTTGGAAAGGGCGATCGCGCTTCTAAAATTCTTAGGGCTTGAGATCGAGCAGTTGGCGGTAATTGACACCCTGATTGATTATTGTACCGCCTCAGATTGTTTGAGGGCTGCACTGAACTCGAAGTGGTTAAGATTCAGCAGCGATCGGGAATCCTGAAATTGTCTGTTGCCGAATAGGTATCTGAATCACAAACTCAGTGCCTGATCCAGGTGTAGAAAAACACTGGATTTTACCGCCATGTTTTTCAGTAATGATTTGATAACTAATCGACATTCCCAAACCCGTACCTTTACCCGTGGGTTTGGTGGTGAAAAA
>NZ_JANMZH010000672.1:0-1105 GCF_031383065.1 Microcoleus sp. OTE_8_concoct_300
CTTTAACAGATAAATATTGGTTGGACAAGCGTCTAGTCATAGACTGCGTTAAAGAAAACCAACTGCGGCGGATTCGCGGTCAATCAGAGTTAACATTCACCGAATACCGAGAAATCTTTTTCCAAAACCTGCCGCCATTGAAAAAACTCAATAAGTTAAGAGAGATTGCGGCAACTCGCTTCATGAGAAAAGCCGGACAAAGCTGGTTAAATCGGGAGATTTTATCGACTCTGGTTTACGGAATTGCCACAACAGCGCTGAACCCTCAAGCCACTGTGCACAAAATTCAGTGGATGAAATATCAGAAGCGATTATAAATCAAGAATTTATCTAATTAGCTGTTTGCCTGCTGCACAGCATATTCCAGGTTTATAAAGTACAAAAAAAGCAGCTTGTAAACCTGTTTTTAAAGTGATTAGTATTGACCAAATAAGCGCGCACACGCCAAGTAAAACATCAAGCCGGAGTGATAGTGGTTGGCGAGACATGACGTAAAAAAGCTTTCAGTTGTGACCACCATAATTCTATCGGATTAAAGTCCGGAGAATAGGGTGATAAACTGAGGCTACGCTTAGCCAGTCGATTGAATCAAGGGTTCAATCACCGCCAGAAGAGTGGGCAGAGAGATTATCCATAACAACGACTGCACCTTTCCATAAATTGGGTACTAAAAAGTGTTCACTAAAAACGGAAAATGCCTTACCATTTATCGATCCGACCCATTTAGCGTCATTAGTCCTATTACTTTTTTAACAGTTGTTGCTCCGATAATAGTAATTTTTGCCCCATATTAAATGGTTTTAAATCGTAGACTCTACTACCCGATCTTGAACGAGCGTGGGTGAGTGTCAACCCCAATAAAATGCGCATTTAATCAAAAAAAAAAGGTTTTCAGGGTCAATGTTTTTTACTTTTTCCCAATATTTACAGATATAAATTTGTACTCTTTCAGTGGCAGACTGACTAGGGCCTATGGTCTTTTTTTTCGCGTCAAATTTTGTTTTTGTAGTTCACGACACATCATGCAAGGGCGCTCCAGCTTCCTTGTAGTTCATAAGCCAATATTCACAATATTCTGACAACGATGCTCTCCGGATATTTTTCT
>NZ_JANMZH010000746.1:0-1110 GCF_031383065.1 Microcoleus sp. OTE_8_concoct_300
TAAAAAAATTCCACCTGAAATGGCTGAACTAAGCGTTTACGTAGATAAAAGGCTAAAGCTACGATTCAAACTAGCTTGCACAGCTCAAGAAAAGCCAATGAGCGAAGTCATCGGTTTACTGATGAAGCAATGGCTAGAGACAGCAGAAACCCCGCCAGAACCTAAAACTCAAGCGGGGCAAAACGTTCAAGACTGAGGAGACATTAAGTAAATGACCTCTAGCGCAGACAGATTTGCGAGGGGCAAATGTTGAGAGACGCAGACAACCCAGAAAAATCTTGGGAAGACTTGGAAGCCGAACTCGCTGAACACCCGGACAGACCTTTTTATGCTCGGAGTGACGCAGAAGCTGCTAAGCGATGCGAACAGCAAAACCGCGAAGCAACAAGACACCCCGATGCAACCGGAAGAACCTATTAAGCTGTGACGAGAAAAAAAGGAAAAACCGATGACCGAATATCGATTAACACCCGCAAAGTACCACCACGTACAAGTAGTTGTTTCCCTGAACCGCGTTCACTTAGACAGCTATAAAAACCCCGATGAAGCATTGACAAAACTGCTCGAACTCGGTTACACTCCAGAACTGCGCTATCAATGGAATCCAGAGCGAAACGAATTTGATTTATACGCCCTAATTCACGACCTGCCGCTAGAAGAATCGCTAATGACCGATGAAAAGTGTGCGGAGTTTTTCAAGCATTTCAAACACAGCCAAATATATTCGATCGGGTGCGGTAACGCTGACCCAGATTGGCTATTTGCTTGGGATTTTGATGACCCCCGCCGTCACGCCAAGCCAGAAGAAATTGAACCTTTACCAGCAGCTAAAGCAGCAGCTTAATATGATGAACGCAGGCGGAATTCCATCTGCGTTCATCTGTGTTTATCTGCTAATATCTGCGGTCAAAAAAACGCCCAATCCAACTAC
The DNA here is from genome assembly GCF_031383065.1 of Microcoleus sp. OTE_8_concoct_300. Classification (NCBI taxonomy): domain Bacteria; kingdom Bacillati; phylum Cyanobacteriota; class Cyanophyceae; order Oscillatoriales; family Microcoleaceae; genus Microcoleus; species Microcoleus sp. OTE_8_concoct_300. Next base: position 932 of record NZ_JANMZH010000746.1, read on the forward strand.
TTCGCCGCAGGTAAAGACAACTGAGGCGAAGTTTTAGGATAGCTTCCATTCTCAGAAATCACAGCCGGTTCCTGCGACACCAAAAACTCGCGAATTAGCCTAGCAACTGCTCTTTGAGCTAAACCGCCGACTACTTTCTGCCCCATATTCTGCACTTCAGGTTTCACCAACAACTGCGG
>NZ_JANMZH010000556.1:0-39652 GCF_031383065.1 Microcoleus sp. OTE_8_concoct_300
AATATTTGTCAATTGATAGTCGTAGAACTAAGCGTTTAAATGTCTTGGGAATCATGAATCGGCAAAACACGCGACCTGCTTATGTTTCAGAGCAGACTATTAATTCTGATGTAATCATAGCCTGTATCGATACTTTCTTTGCTGTGGTGGAGCGGCCAACATTTATTGTGGTAGATCAAGCTTCTATTCATACTAGCAATGCCATTTTAGATAAACTTGAAGAATGGAAAGAACGCGGCTTAACTATATTTGAATTGCCGACTTATTCACCTGAATTGAATTTAATTGAAATTTTGTGGCGGTTTATCAAATATACATGGCTCGAAATAGATGCCTACTCTAGCTGGCAATCTCTTGTTTCATCTGTAGAAAAAATTCTTAAAGAGTTTGGAGATAATTATGTAATTAATTTTGCTTAACTACTTAGCGGTTCGATCGCGTGGTGAGGTATGGGGGCGAGTCCTAGGCCTATGCCCACGGAGGCCTATGCCCACGGAGGCCTATGCCCGCGAGAGCACCTCATGTTACTGAGAAAGGCTATAGCTCATCTAAAATCCTTTATTCGAGCCTCACTTGGGCGCCCCACAAATCTTGCGGGAGAAATACTCTGTCGGTGGGTAGGGGAGCAACAGGGGCCGTGAGGGTAAATTGACCCGCTTCAATTTGCTGCTTCAATTCCAATGCTACTTGCCGGGACAGAAACATACTCGCCAGGGGAGCGGCCCGTACTGGTTTGCCCTCGATCATGATGCGGCCAGTCTTTAATTGAGCATAGCTGACTAAACCGAAGGTGGGACGAACGCGCCGGGGGATAGAGAAATCTACCACCGGCGCTACTATTTTTTTGTCTGATACTGCACAGTTGGCGACGACTGTTTCGTTTAAGACGGGAAAGGGAATGCCCACTCCCAGCATCAGGGATGGGCCGTAGTTTTTGAAGTAGCAGCCGCGCACCCATTTCGAGTTCATCTGTTTCGCGTCGCCGATGAGTGCAAGGGTGGCGGCCGGGCCGATGGGGGTGCGGTTGGGCTGGCGTTTTTGCAGCGGGAAGTGCTGGGTTCCTTCCCAGGTGATGTAGCCGGTGGCGCCTCCTAGGAAGATGCGGGTGCCGATGCCGATGACTTGGAGGTCGGGGTCGTTGAGCAAGGGAGACATGGCTCCAAGGTTCGAGTAGACGGCGTTGCCGAGGTTTGGTTGCAGGGGGCCGAGGTAGGTGAACAGCGGGCGATCGCCTCCATTGACGCCAACAATAAAGTTTTGATATGCGTTGCGGGGATTGAATAAATAAAACTGGTTGATTGTATCGCGGGTAATCGTGGTTTCAAAGGAGGCGCGGGGGTAGCAGTCTGTTACTTGCCCCAAGGCTCGCAACTGCACGGGTTTGCCGGCTATTAAGTCTTCGATGACGTGTCCGCCGCCCCGTTCGCGGGATTCTTCGCCGTCTTCGGCTACTTGGGTAGCTCCCAGGTACAGGTCTACTGCCCCGAAGCCCGAGTAGGCTAAAACGCCGTCCAGCCAACATTGGCGGATTTTTATCGGCGGGTCGGTATGGCCGAGGTTGATGATTGCACCGGAGGATTCCATCGGCTCGAAGGTGCCGGTGGTAATCACATCGACTTCTTTGGCTGCTTGGGTAATGCTGGTTTCTTGAACTCTAGTTTTGAGTTCTTCGATTGTCCAGACTGTGGCTTTGCCCTGGCTGATTTTATCGTTGATTTCGTCGATCGATCTCATATATTTTAGATTTTAGATTTTGGATTTTAGATTTTTAATTGATTGATTTTGGAGTGATTTTGATTGGGTATTGATTTGGGATTGATGGAATGTCGATCGAGCTGGTTGTTTGAGATAAAAGCAATATATTATAACTGAGATGTTGCACTATTCTCAATAAGCCTTTTATGAACAGGCAAGATGCCTGTTCCACAAGAAAATTCACTCTTCGTGGAACAGGCCTCTTGCCTGTTCTTGATAATGACGCAAGATGTAAATTATAACGGATACAATAACAATATCATAAATCAAATAAAGGGCGATCGCCATGACTCAAGCGATATTAAAACCAGTCACGTTTGATGAATTTATTGACTGGTATCCTGAAAATTCTGAAAACCGTTACGAACTGCACAATGGAGCTATTGTTCCGATACCTAAAGCAACCGGAGAACATTCAGAAGTAGCGGGCTTCCTTGTCGCTGAACTCAACTTTGAAATCCGACGACTAGGACTTCCTTACTTCGTTCCCAAAGAATGCGTTGTCAAAGCTGATAACGAGCTATCTGCTTACGAACCGGATGCGATCGTTTTGGACAGGCAAGGGACGGACAGCGAACCGAGATGGAAAAAGGAATCTATCATTACAATGGGGAGTTCTGTCCGGCTAATTGTCGAAGTTGTCAGTACCAATTGGCGGGATGATTACGGCTACAAATTGGTTGACTACGAAGCTTTGGGCATTTCTGAATACTGGATTGCGGACTATTTGGGACTTGGCGGGCGACGCTATATTGGCAATCCTAAACAACCTACTTTTTCTGTTTACCAGTTGATTGACGGTGAGTATCAAGTCAGTCTGTTTCGGGGTAGTGATAGGGTTGTTTCACCCACATTTGGGCAGTTGAATTTGAGTGTTCAACAGATTTTTAGCGTCGGCAGAGATACGGTAGAAAATGCGAGGCTTGAAGATAGTTAGTTGAGGGTGTTCGTACCACAAATTTCCTAAGTTTGTAGTGAATACTTCTGTCCTCTAACTGGGAATTAATCAGGAGTGAAGTCATTATGAACCTTAACTATTGATTGTCAGGAGCCTCATTTTCAGCCGGATCGGGGATGTCGGGTTTCTGTTCTGGTAAATATTTTTCGGGCAGGCTTTCGGCGACTCCTATAGATTCATGTTTTTCATGGATGGCAGAATCGATAGCTGCTAAGGTTTTAGGGCTGGCACTCCACTGGTTGAGAATATCTTTAATTAGGGCTTCCCTAATCCAAACTTGAGCTACAACGGTGAGGGGGAGGGCTAGCAATAAACCTAAAAATCCAAAGAAGGTGGCAAAGAATACTTGAGCTATTAATGTTACTGCAGGCAGCAGTGATACTTGCTGTGCCATGACGTAGGGGGTGAGGACGTTGCTTTCAAACTGTTGAATTAGGAAGTAAAGGATTAGGACAAAACCGGATTTTAAGGGAGAATCTAAAAGTGCGATCGTCATTGGCGGGATGACGCTCAGAGTGGGGCCTATATTGGGAATTAGGTTAAGAAACCCTGCTACTACAGCGTGAGCTAGCGGTAGGGGAACTTGCAAGACCGACAAACCAATTAAGCTCAAAAAAGCAATCACACTCATGCTAATGAGAGCGCCGATGACCCATCGACCGAGAGCTATTTCGCATTCATCTAAGATGCCATCGACTCGGCGACGATAAAAAGAGGGAAATAGTTGGATGAATGCTTTGCGGTAAGATAGAGGTTCTGCTAATGTCATTAAGGTCAAAACTATGACGAGCAAAAAGCTGAGAATAACGCCTAATGTGTTGCCGACAAAGGCTCCGGCACCGCCGACGAGTTGGTTGAATAAAGGTTGCAGTTGTTGCATGATGTCGTTAACATCAAGATTTGGCAGCCGCTGACCCAATTGTCCTGAAAAGCGAGCTTCGATTTGATCTATCCACTCATTTAATTTCGCTATTCCTTGAGGGGCTCTTTGGGTAAGTTGTTGAAACTGTTGGGCAAAGGGTGGTACAATTATGAGGAATAATCCTACAAAGACCAGGAATAAGAAGCTAATTGAGCAAAGTACGGCGATCGATCTTTTGAGTCCGAATTTTTGCAAGTAGCGTGCTAGTCTGTTTAAGGCTGTGGCTAAGACGACGGCGGCAAACAGCAGCAGTAGGGCCTGCCTGATTTGCCACAGGATGTAACAAGATGCGATGAGGGCTAATAAGCCCATCCACTGTCCTAGCTTCATTAGATTTTAGATTTTAGATTTTAGATTGAGGAATAGGCTATTAGGAATTGCTGCTTGCTAATTGCTCTGCAGCCCAGAAGCGATGAATCGCATCTCTACAAGATACCTTAGATGCGCGCGATCGCCTCTTTAATCAAATACGCCTACTCGGACAGCAGCATAAGCAGCCTCCTCAATTCCCTTTTGCAAACACCTGCTGCGCTGTCAGCTTCAATTCTGGGAAAGTTGGGGACTCAATACACTCGCCCCCTCGGAATAGTTTGACTTGGTATTCCCCGTCAATTAGTTGGTAAACCGAAAAAGTTGGTTGCTTGGGGTTGCCGATGAACCGTCTGCCGCCCAATCCTAAATAGTCTATAATCCAATATTCTTGAATACCTATTGACTCATAGGCCTCTAGTTTGCGGGCATAATCATCCTCCCAGTTAGTGCTGGTTACCTCTACGATTAGGGGAACTGATGAACCCATTGTGATAATTGATGATTTCTCCCATCGCGGCTCGTTTCCAATGGTTTGTTCGTTAAGTACAATAATATCTGGTTCATATCCCGATTCCTCGCGCATGGGTTTGATGACGCATTCTTTGGGGATGAAGTATGGCAATTGTAGCCGTCTGATTTCAAAATTTAGATCGGCTACGAGAAAACCTGTCAATTTAGAATGTTTGCCTGTTGCTTTTGGCATTTCAACAATCTCTCCATTGTGCAGTTCGTAGTGGTGTTCTGAGTTCTCAGGATACCAGTCAATGAATTCATCGAATGTTACTAATTCTGGTAGGGTTTGAATCATGGTTAGTCCCTCAATTTTGGTTTTGATAGCTGTACGGGGTCGGAATTGATAGGGAAGATTGACTTGTTGTTAGTATCCTTTTCACATTAAAAGTGTGGCCAGTCTTCTGTAGAGATATTTTTTGGGTCGCACAATTGAATTTTAATTTATAATATTAAAACAATTATTTAATTTTTTCTCGAACAATTTGTTGATAAAAACCCTCTAAAGCTGTCACGCAAACTTGATCGTCAAACAGAGCATCTTGTCGCTGACTCATGCGTTGTGCAATGTCTCGCCGCCACTGTGAGTCTAGACCTAACTTGACAGCAATTTGAATATATTCCTCTTCGTTTTGTGCAATTGTGTCTGTTACTCCCAGCATTTTTAGAAAGCTATAAGCGTGAAGTCCCCGCATAAATTCTCCCGGACAGGTGACTATGGGTAAATTGCAAGCGATCGCCTCCAAAGACGTATTCCCCCCCGACCAAGTAAAAGTATCTAAGAAAACATCGGAAAGAAAGTTAATTGCTATGTAATCGTGTCGAGTTGGAATGGTTCGGAATAGACAGTAATCTTCGCTATCAAGATTAACAGCAGCAAAAGCAAACTTTAGCCGTTCCCGCAGCAGTTCGCCGCGAGGAAAAATAAACTGAGCTTGCGGAACGCGGCGGGCAATTTCGGCTAAAATAAAATCATATTGCGGTAAGTATTTGAAAGGGGCTTGGCAACATAAATAAATTACTGCATCTTCTCGGAGGTCAAAATCTAAGCGACTGTTGTTTAATTTACCAACGGTTGGTTTTGGGTAGGCAACGCCAATATTCGGCAACTTAATTAAGGTTTCTGAGTAGTGCAATTGTGCATTTTCCGGTTCCATCAATTCACTAGAAATAAAATAATCAATCGTCGGCAAACCCGAGGTTACAGGATGTCCCCAGGCCGAACATTGCACGGGGGCAAGGCGCAAAGCTGCTATTTGTATAGTTGGTGCGTCCATGCCAATTTCCGGGAAGACAAGAATATGCAATTTATCATCAATAATTTGTTGGCATACGGCTTCTAAGTTGTGAGGAATGTGGCGAAATCGATCGCTGTATTGGCGAAATTGTTCTGTAATTGGATCGGGATCGTTCCCCGTATAGTAACAGTAAATTTCAAATTGTTGGTGGTTGCAATAACGCAGCCAGCCAGTTAACCATAAAGTGCCGCTGTAAGAATGCAAATAACTAGAAATATAACCTACTCTAATTTTGCCATTTTCCAGCAGTGGAGGCATTGATTGCGGTTGCACCCACTGCGAATAGTTGGCTACCATAACTCGATGCACTAAATTAGCATACTTTGATTGCGATTCCACAACATTGTGAGCCTGATATGCTAGGTAAAAATTAGTGAAACTACTAAAACCCCGGAAAGCATTAATTTTGTCTTCGGGAGTTTTTAGGGATGTTTTTTGAATTAATTTTTCTAATTCTAGGACAAATCTTTCCCTGTAAAATTTTATTTCATCTGATGTGTTATAAACAATCGGCAAAGTTAAGTGTTTAAAGAGTTGAAAAACATATTCATTCGGCAGTATTTGCGTTGCTCTTTCTGCACTGGATATAGCTAACTTAGTGCGTCCGTTCTGCTGGTAAATTTTGACTATTTCAAAGTGCAGTTTTCCTGCTGTAGGGTAATGGCGGATGCCTTCTTCAAGGATCGCGATCGCTTCTTCGATTCTGTTGAGGTTTCTTAAACACTCGCTTAAGTTACCATACAGTTCTATATCTCCTGCCTGGGATACTAAAAACCTTTGATAGTGCTTAATGGCTGCTTCGTATCTTCCTTGACGGTAGAGTTGGTTGCCAAATTCTATCAAGACTAATGCTTGGGAGTCAAGGGTGATATCGCTAAGTTGTTCCTGTTCCACTACTGGAATTTGTGCGGCTCCAGACTCTGCTATTGCTTGGTAATTTTCCGCATTCAGCTTAATTCGATATTGAATCTGTGGCAAAATATCGCTCCACTGGCTGCGATTGAGGTTTTCCAATAAAATAATTTCCGGTTCTCCGTTAATATCTAAATCTTCTTCCATCAAAAGATTCATCACAATCCCTGATACAATTAAACTTGCATCTAACTCGGATTTTTCTAAAGTTTCGCTCACATCTATTAAAAGAGTTAGGAAATCGAGATCGGGATGACTTACCAGACTCCTAATAATTAGTTCTAACTCTAAATAAAGAGATTCTTCTGGTTGGTTCCAATCAGGAAAAATCAGCAAATTTAAGGGTTTCAGATTTAACGTGGCTAGATCCATGTGATTGTCTGTCTCATCTATATTGCTGGGCATCGAGGGGTTTTGGTGTGAGTGTTCGATCGCCCCTGGTTTAATTTAACTCGTCTTTGGGCGCGATCGCCCTCCATCCCCTATCTTGGCTGTTGGCGCGATCGCCAGCCGAGGATAGCAGCTAGGATGATACTCGGGGAAAAGACAGCGATTAGGGCGTTGATGTCGGTAGAGGGTATGGATAAGCTAGGCCCTGCGTACTTGATGGCTAGGGAAAGGGCGGCGGAGAGGGTAAATACTTTGAGGATGGGGCTGATGTTGGTGTTCATGGAGGTAGTGGTTGGTTGTATAATCTGTTTTTGCGCGGGGGCTGGAAATATTGGCCCTCACTATTATGCCAAGTCCCGGCTGTTGTGCCGTGTGGGGTTTGGGGAAAAGTGCGATCGCTCGTGGGGGAGGGTGTTGATAATATTTATGAAAATTTTGGGTAAGCTTCTGTTTAAACGTAGGTTCGCATAATTGAGATTTCCTTCCTTAACCTAACTGAGCAAGAGCATACCTTGTTGCTGGCGATCGTTTAAGCAGGCCAAGCATCTTGCCGGAAAAATTGATAAATTATAAGTCCTCAACTCAGGGACTCACAGCCAAAACCGATGATTAGCGTCAAAACTTTTTTAGAGCAAGCTCAAAATCCAGACTATTGGAAAAGCCTAAATCCCCAGCTAAGTGTAGGTGAAGATTTTACTTCACTATCTGGAAGTGTTCTTTCAGTTGAGCAAGAACATATGGAAAAACTGTTGTTCAATCTCAAGAAAGAGGGCTACTTTCAAATCGATTCATTTTTGTCTGAAGCAGAAATTTCGCGCATGGCCGCTGGCATCGAAAAACTGCGAGAGTCAGGCTGGCCTGTCCCATTCGCGTTCATTTACGATGAGTTTTGGCAGACATTTTGTCGATTGTCTCAGATATTATCAGTTATCCTCGGCGAGGAGTATCGACAGTTGCCCGCTTTTTGGGGTTGGTACATCAACACAACCAATACGGAAAAAGGATGGCAGCCACATCGCGATAACTTGAATGACACTCTTTTAGCAGACGGAATGCCGAAATGTGTAACAATCTGGATACCCCTGAGCGATGCCATTCCTCTCAATGGATGTATGTACATCCTCCCAGCTCCTTTCGATCCTAATTATGGCGGTAAAGTCCAAAAAGGTGAAAAAAAGGAAAGTATCAACTTTCAAGATATTCGTGCATTGCCCGCAACTGCCGGTTCTGTTTTGTGCTGGAATCACGCGGTAATGCACTGGGGAGGCCGCAGCAGCGAAAGAGCACCTCATCCACGCATAAGCTTGGCTTTTGAATTTCAGCGAAGTGACGTTGAGCCATACAAAAGTCCACTGCTTGACCCATCTAATCCCCCAAATTTTAATCAGCGTTTGGGCTTGATCGGGAAGCAAATCCTTCAGTACAATCATATGTATCCCTTGTCGGAGGAGATGGCAGAAGTTGCTACAAAACTGGAAAATAAATATCTACTACCCTCAATTAACAAGCGAGATTACTCTAAAATGGAAAATCAAGAATTAGATACAATAGATAAAATTTGTCAGCAATTCGACAAGGTTTGCTATCCTAGAACTCCCCTAGAAAATTCTCCCAAAAACGACTATCAGGCTTTATTTTTTCATAATATCGCAACAGCTTACTATTTAAGGAATCAAAGAGTTTTAAATACAGAAGGTAAAGTTATTTTGGATGCCGGCTGCGGGAGTGGATACAAGTCATTAGTTTTAGCAGAAGCTAATCCAGGAGCTAAAATAGTTGGCCTCGATCTTTCAGAAGAATCGGTTAAAGTAGCTCGGCAGCGTTTACAATACTATGGCTTTGAAAATGTAGAGTTTTACGCACTGCCAATAGAACAAGTATCTAGTTTAAACATCGAATTTGACTATATAAATAATGATGAAGTTCTTTATCTCATGCCTGACCCGGTGGGGGGTTTGCAAGCGATGAAGTCTGTTTTGAAGCCTGGTGGAATTATCCGTACTAACCTCCACAGTTCACGACAGAGAGCGTTGGTATATCAGGCTCAGACTGTTTTCAAAATGATGGGTTTAATGGACGGCAATCCTGAAGAAGTTGAGATTCAATTAGTGGGAGAAATCATGAATGCCTTGGATGATACAGTGATATTGAAAGCAAGAATTGGGAAACCTGAAGACTACCAGAATGAAGAATGGGTACTGATGAATTACTTATTACAAGGTGACAAAGGCTATACCATTCCAGAAGCATTTGCCATCTTGAGAGCCGCTAATTTGGAATTAATTAGCATGGTGAATTGGCGGCATTGGGAAGTGACGGATTTATTCAAAGATTCAAATAACTTACCCGCGTTTCTGGAAATGAGCTTGCCAGAAATTTCTGTGGAAGATCGACTGCACTTGTTTGAATTATTACATCCCATTCATCGTTTGATTGACTTTTGGTGCGGTCATCCCAACCAGGAGCAGCAATTTTTGCCAGTTCCTGAATGGACTCTCTCTGACTGGCAGGAGGCTAAGGTGCATCTTCACCCTCAATTGAAAAATCCCCAGTCTAAAGAAGACCTACTCAACTGCATCACGAGTCACAAACCCTTTGACATTAGTCGTTATGTGTCTTTGCCAACTCTAAGGCCTGTCGTGATAGAGAGTAACATGGCTGCTTGTCTGCTACCACTGTGGGAGCGAGCGCAGCCTATGCGGTCTCTAGTGGCTCGGTGGCTGAAAGTCACACCGCTGCATCCCGTCACCCTAGAGTCTGTAAGTGAGGCGACGGCCTTTGAGCAAGTCAAGGAACTCTTGACTAGGCTGGAAGCCTTTCTGTATGTGCTTTTGGAGCGATCGGCTTGATATATAAAAAAAAAATAGCTATGTTGATATGAAAGCCAGGGAAAAGGGGTAAGTTAAGTGTACGAGTGAGAAATCAAGCATCACACGCCTCTAGGAGAAAAAAACCATGAAGACAGAATTTAAAGCCAGATTCCTCCAACACCTCAATCAAAAAAGACAGGATAAGGGTTTCACGCTAATTGAACTGCTGGTTGTTATCATCATTATCGGTATTTTGTCTGCTATCGCTTTGCCTTCCTTCTTGAACCAAGCTAACAAAGCTAAGGAATCAGAAGCCAAGCAGTATACTGGTTCCATGAACCGCGCTCAGCAAGCTAAATTCGGGGAATCAGGAGGCTTTGCAACTACTGTTGATGCTTTAGGAATTGGCATCAAAACTCAAACTACTAACTTCAAATACCAAATCAGCGGAACACAGAGCAATGCTAACGAAATGGGTCACCAAGCAGTACCTCTGGTCAAAGCACTGAGAGCTTATACGGGAACTGTAGGTTTGACTCAAAATGCTACTACGAGTGAAACAAGCACTGTGGCAGTATTGTGCGTAAGTAAAAGCACTCAAACAACTGCTCTTGCTGCTGTGAGCGTGGGTGGTAATAACCTAGTGTGTAATGCTACTGATAGCGATCCAGTAACCAAGTAAACAAGGTATCAGAAAAGTGTCTTTTGCCTTTCTCGATTGAAACTTTCACATTTGCCCACGAGTTCATCCCACAGATTTAAGCTGTGGGATGAATTATAGTAACTATGACGCCTAAATACCCATTGACTAAGCCTATCGATTGGCAACAACAAGCTGAGAAATTCCTGCTAGGAGGCAATTACCCTCAAGCACAGAATTTGTATGAGCATGCAATTGAAGCGGAGCCGGACATCAAGTCTCATTACTGGCATTTGGGATTGATGTTGCTGTTGCAGGGGCAAGAGGCAGAAGCTCAGACGACTTGGCTACTAGGCATGGCGGAGGGGGAGCCAGAACAGGTTGAAATTTGGACAGCCGCATTGTTGCTGGTGCTGCATAAGGAAGCCGATCGGCAAGTAACTCTCGAAAACTATGCAATGGCTTGGACAATCCGCCAACATATAAGGGAAATTACGCCAGAAGACATTAATAACCTGTTGCATTTGATTGGTTTGTCTATCCTGCTTGAAAATTATACGGGAGATGAATTAAGTGCTTTAGGCGTGATAGAACTGTTAGAGTCGGAGCTATTAATACCATTAGATTTGGATCTATTGATGCAAGTGTTGAAGAGTGTTTTAGATTATGCTCCTTTTCACCCATCATCCCTAGCATTTGCATCGGCCTCTGTAGCTCATATCCGCGAGTTGGAAGTCTTTGTTCATCTGATAGTCATAACGTCTATAAATATTGCTAACTCGTCGCCACATTTAGCAGCTCGTTTTCTTGAAATCTGTCGTCGTTTAGAGCCTGAAAGTCTGGAACATAGTCATCGGTTGAGTTTTTTGCATCATTTGGCTAGTTTTTACCAAAACGCTCGAGAATATGATGAAGGTATAGAAGTAGCAAAGTTGTGCTACTCTTTGGCAGAGGAACTATACGATAAAGTTTGTGCTAATCATAAAGTTTTGCGCGGATTAATGGGGGCTGTTGGCTATTGGGAAGAGGTATGTTTGCTGATTGAGCAGCATAAATCCCAGCTAGAAATGCTGATAGCTCAACAGCCCAGATCCTTGAGTTCCTACACCGTTGTCAGTCTGTTTACTAGCACCTTCTTTTTTCCCTACTTGCAGGATCAGGCCAAAAATAATAGACAAATTCAAAATCAAATGGCAGCGCTATGCCAAGCTAATATTGAAGTTTATGGTCAGGAACAGGTAGAGCGCTACCGAAAGCGCCATTTAGTTAATAAAAGCAGCGGTGTTGCCTCTAAAAAGTTGAAAATCGGCTATCTATCTCATTGCTTCGGAATGCACTCTGTGGGCTGGTTAGCGCGATGGTTGTTTCAGTATCACGATCGCGATCGTTTTCAAATTAATGCCTATTTTATGGCTTATAGAAAAAAGCCAATATATGACTCGTTAGAAGACTGGTATAGTCAGCAGGCCGATCGGGCTTTTCAAGGAAGTTTATCTACCTTTGAAATGGCGGAGCAAATATCTCAAGATGAGGTTGATATTTTAATTGATTTAGATAGTACAACCTTAGATTTGAATTGCGAGGTGTTGGGACTTAAACCTGCACCTATTCAAGTTACTTGGCTAGGTTGGGATGCTTCAGGATTACCTGCTATTGATTACTTCATTGCCGATCCTTATGTTTTACCCGAGTCGGCCCAGGATTATTACAGCGAAAAAATTTGGCGCTTACCCCATACTTATATAGGTGTGGATGGTTTTGAGATGGATGTACCCACTCTGCGACGCGAGGATTTGAGTATTCCCAGTGATGCTGTTGTATATATGAGTTCTCAAGTAGGCTACAAAAGGCATCCAGATACGGCGCGACTACAGATGAAAATTGTTGCTGAAGTTCCTAATAGTTACTTTTTAATTAAGGGTGGGGCTGGGGAAGAATCCCTTAAAAAGTTCTTTAATCAGTTAGCAGAAGAAGAGGGTGTAGATGCTCAACGCTTGCGATTTTTGTCGCAAGACCCTACAGAAGCGATTCACCGAGCTAATTTAGGCATTGCCGATGTTGTGCTGGATACTTATCCTTATAACGGTGCTACAACTACCCTCGAAACTCTCTGGATGTGTATCCCTCTTGTGACGCGGGTAGGTGAACAATTTTCTGCACGAAATAGTTACACAATGATGATGAATGTGGGAGTAATGGAGGGGATTGCTTGGACTGACGATCAATATGTGGACTGGGGGGTTAGGCTGGGTAAAGATGCGGTTTTGCGACAACAAATTAGCTGGAAATTGCGCCAGTCAAGGCTAACTTCTCCTCTGTGGAATGGTAAGCAGTTTGCCCGTGAGATGGAGAATGCTTATGAGCAAATGTGGCAGATATATCTGGAGAAGAGTTAGTTGAGCAAGGTAATTGAGCGTGAAAATATCTGATTCTCTTAGCTTTTTCCGAAAATATAGTTATCTAAGTGTATTCCTGTTTATATTAATATTTTGGTTTTTCATTTTGATCGCAAGTGGTTCGTTGTTTTCGGGATACCACTTTACTGATGACCATGAAATAACTCATATTAACTATAATTTAACTGTTCAAAAACTGGGTATTTTTCAAGTAAGTAGTCAATGGATTCACAATGATTTGCTAACTGGAAGGTTCCGACCTTTTTATTATGTTCATAGAATCCTGGCAACAAGATTACTAGGAGTTAACTTCTGGTGGTGGTCATTTTATACGGGAATGTTAGGAGTTTTGACTACTTTTTTCCTATTTATATTTGGTCAACTGATAACGTTTTCAATAAGTGAGGCACTACTATTTTCATTTTTAACAACCTTAGGGACACAATCCGCAATATGGTGGCAACTTGGGCCTGCGGAAACAATAGGTACATTCTTGCTAGCGGCGGCTTTAGTATTTGCAGCAATGAGTGAGATATCTAGTAAATATAAAAGTTTATATGAAATTTTATTTGTTTTTTTAGTTTTAATAATGTCTTTGTCCAAAGAAAGTTTTATCGTTGTGATTCCAGCTATAGCTTTGATAAAAGTATGGCTGTCTCCTCATCTCAAAAATTTGGTCTGGCATGAATCTATTAAGAAAAATAGTTTATCTATATTTATTTTAGGCTTATTTTTTACCGTTGAGCTTTTATTAGTAAAATATTATATTGGGCTAACTCCTGAGATTGGATATGCTGGTGTTGAGGGATTTAGTATTTCCAAAACCATCAGTGCTACTCAAAATTTAAGCCAGGCTGGTTATTGGTGGATAATATTAGCCTGCTTCATAGGAATTAGGTTAACGATTAAACCCCCTTATTCTCAATCCTTACCTCAGATTTTAAACGTTTTATATTTTCCTATTATTTTACTTTTCTTAGTTGCAGTACCTCAAGTATTGCTTTATGCTAAGTCGGGAATTGTTCAACGATACATATTGCCCGGAATTTTAGGTTATTCTTTTTTAATAATAAGTCTCTACAATTATCTGAATAAAATTTATAAATTGGCAGCTAAGTTAATTTTATTATTAATTATGATTGGGTTGAGCTTTAACTTGAGTGTAGCTTGGGATGCTGCTCATACTTTTGCTAAGGAAGGGAAATCTACCAATGCTTTACTGCGAACAATAGAAGCCAGGACTAAGGTAAACGATCGAATTTTAATTGTTTCAAACCCTCATCTTTCCTATGAATGGAGTTTTTCAATCAAGAAATATCTTAATTATGTATCAAATAGAAATAATTTATATTTCCACAGTTATGTGAACACAAATAATTTTTTCTTTAAAAAAGTAGAAAGCTTTTATGACTATCAGATTTTGGATAAAATAAAAAATAAAGTAGATGTGCAATGCGTGGTAATTTTTCCATATCAAAAAAATATATTTTTAAGTAGGTCATCTTGGTTTTTAAGGGATAAGTTTAAGGAGTATGAATTTGGGAATTTTAATCGAAACTTAAATAAAAATACTAAAATTTTCCTTTACTGTAAGAAGTAGATAGAAGTTTAAATTTAGGAATTGCCTATGTGTTATTGGATACTGATCGTGAGAATGGTGCTACAACTTATATCCTATGGCGATAATATTAAAGTTTTCTCGCCGCACCTCTAAATTGCGGAAACCAGCTTGCTGCATTTTTCCCTCAAGGCTCTGGGCTGTGAATGCTGTATGGTGAGCCATGTAGTAATTGCCAGTAGCAATTGCTTTCCTAAGACCATAAAAAATATCAATCGCAGCAATCGGGCCAGCAGGAGAAATATACAAAGGAGATTCTTCTAAGTTGCCCTTAGCTACTGCCTCAGCTACTATCTCGATATCTGGCACAAGAATCATGGCAAAGCCTTCTGGCTTTAAAACGCGGTGAAATTCTGCTAAAACAAGCGGTACTTGATGATAATAAACGTGCTCCACATTGTGGGATGAATAGAGGGCATCAACTGACTCGCTAGGTACAGCACTCATATCTATAATTGAGCCAATGATATCCGGCCTCACAGCCGGGTCAATATCCAGTCGCACCTCTTGCCATTCATTGGTAGGAAAGGTTTCAGGTAAACTATTTGGATAATAAGGTCCACAGCCAACATGAAGTATCTTCTTAAGTGAGCTATTTTGGAATATAGCTTTTGGCAATGCCGAGGTTACTGTTTCTTGTTGCTCTAACCTTTCTTGCACAACTTGTTCATAGAATTGCTCAAGAGCCTTAACACAGGTTTTGTCTTGATAAAGATTAGTGTGACGCTCACTCATCTGCTGCGAAATATTCCGTCGCCATTGCGGGTCTAATCCCAACTTAACCGCAATTTCAATATAGTCAGCTTCGTTTTCGGCAATAGTATCTGTCACCCCTAACATTTTCAGGATTCCATAGGACTGACGACCTCGCATGAATTCACCCGGAAAAGTCACAATAGGTAAATTACAGGCAACAGCATCAAAAGTGGTATGACCCCCAGAAAAACTTAAGGTATCCAGAAAAACATCTGAATTTAACAGGAGACTGGTATAACTTTCCCAATTTTGACTGGGCAACAATACACAATAATCCTCGCTATTCAAATTAACTTCGGCAAAGGCTTTCTGTAACCGCTGGCGGAATTTCGTTTCTAGAGTTTTAGAGCCATCATTAGATATCTTCGATCTAAATACAAATACAAGCTGAGCTTGGGGAACTCGGCGAACTATTTCCACAAAAATGTAATCGTACTGCGGTAAATATTTCACACTCAATTGACAAGATAGATAGATAACAGCATTATTGCGAAGCTGAAAATCAGAACGAGTTTTAGTTCGTTTGGGAATAGAGGGTTTTTGATAGGAAATCCCCAGATTGGGTAGCCGAACTAACTGTTCAGTATAGTGTTCTTGAGCATTGTGTGGTTCCAGCAAGTCACCAGACAAAAAGTAATCAATAGTTGGTAGTCCAGAAGTCACTGGATGTCCCCAGGTACTACATTGAATAGGAGCCAAACGTAGAGATGCCAATTGGGTTGTAGGGGCCCACAGCCCAATGGCTAAAAATACTAGGATATGCAATTGGTCTTTAAATATTTGCTGACAAGTCGCTTCTAAGTTGTCAGGTATGTAATAAAAAACATCACTTGATAACCTAATTTGTTGAGTGGTAGAATCTTTACCTACGTAGGAAGCTGTATGGTAACAGAAAATTTCAAATTTGTCTCTGTCGCAATCTTTTAGCCACCCTAACATCCATTTAGCTGCACTGGTATTACCAATTGCATCAGAAATATAGCCAATCCGAATTTTGCCATTGTTTGCAATCGGTGGCATCTGTACAGGATTTACCCATGCAGGATAGTTAGATGCCATAATTTTATGAATAAACTTGCCGTACTTTTCTTGTAATTCTCGGTCATTTTTACCTTGATAAGATAGGTAAAAATTTACATGGCTGCTCGTAGCGACTAAGGCACTTTTTCTATCTTCTGCACTGTCGAGCTTAATTCTATTGATGACATTTTGCAGTCCTTGAATGAATTGCTGACGTGAAAACACTATTTGTTCATAATTTTCATAAAATGATGGCAATATCAATTGGTTTATAATGTAAATATACAAGTCATCTGGGTTACAAATTGATGCTTCTTTTGCACTTGCAATTGCTTCTTGAATACAACCATTTTCATTCAAAGTATTAATCCTTAGGCGGTAAAATGCTGTCTCATTAGGATAATGCCTAATGCCTTTTTGAATAATATTCAGACTTTCTTCTACCCGGTTTATTTCATTTAAAGCACTTGCCAGAAAAAGATAATTATTGGGTTCTATATATTGATTAGTCTCTAATAAAGCTTGAAAATAGTGTACAGTTTCTTCATAATTACCTTGGCGATAGCAAGAATAACCAAAATAACTCAAGGATAAGGCTTTTTCTCCTTTAGCTTCATACGCTAATCCTAAATTATTAAGAATGTCAGGATCGCGAGGCTTGAGAGTCAAAGCTTTTAGATAAAACTCAATCGCTTCATCCCAATTGCTATTAATCATAAGCAAGTTGCCTAAATTTTGATAGCTGCCAAAATCCTCTGGATTTTCTTGAATTGCTTGACGATAGATATTCTCTGATTCTTGAATTTGTCCTATTTTAAGCAAAACATTGCCAAGATTATTATAAGCGTCAATATGTTTGGGATTAAGATCAATCGTCTGTCGATAAGCCTCAATTGCTTGCTGATAATGAGAGGCTTTTTCTAAAGCTAAGCCCAAGCTATAATAAACCATAGATTTTGAGGGATCAAGTTCCAAAGATTTGGCAAGGGTATCAATTGCTGCTTGATATCTTTCAGTCTGATAATAAATAATTCCCAAATTCATCCAAGCAGCAGCATTATTGCTTTCATAAAGCAATATTAATTTATACTTTTTCTCCGCCTCCCCATATCTATGACCATGAGTTAATAATGCGGCTTCTGTGAATAGACCACTGACTGATTCTTTATGCTGCTCTAACTGAGTTTTTCTCAGAGTTTCAATGACAGATTGAGTATGGGAACTATATTTAAAATCTGGATCATTATGAATTCTATCTTTGTCCCAACTGAAAATAGAGATGCCATTCCAAAACGTCTCCTCAAATAATTTTGCTGTTGGCAAATTAAAGACAAGTTGATATTGAGGATTAGTTAATGTAAAATCTAAGATAGCCTGCTGAACTTGGTCTGAGTTAGCATTACCTAAAACAATTAGGGCTTTGTCTGCCAGAAAAGGCTTTACTAAAAGTAACCCTAATATTTGAGAACGGTAGTCATAACTAGCATCATAAAAATAAACACCAATTTTTTCATCCAGTCCTATCTTTTGCAGTTCCCCAAAAAACTCCTCAAAGTCTTGATT
Organism: Microcoleus sp. OTE_8_concoct_300; assembly: GCF_031383065.1. Taxonomy (NCBI): domain Bacteria; kingdom Bacillati; phylum Cyanobacteriota; class Cyanophyceae; order Oscillatoriales; family Microcoleaceae; genus Microcoleus; species Microcoleus sp. OTE_8_concoct_300. The sequence continues at coordinate 17,861 of NZ_JANMZH010000556.1, forward strand.
ACAAAAAAATACTTGCTCCTCTAGATTAAATTCATATAAACTATTGGTCAATCTTTCTAAGTTTTGACCTGAATCGTCAAATTCAGAGAAATTATCTATGGCATAAGCCATACAATCTGGATGATTAAGGAGAGCACCGATTAAACTAGCTCCCCGCAAGCAACCAATCTCACAATAGACTTCCTCTGGTTCCATGCAGTCTACTGCAAAGTTGAGCAATTGCATAATATTGGGGGTTGTCATTCCCTCCACTTGTTCAAGGATCTCCCTAAAGCGCAGAGATTTCGGCTGTACAGATGGGAGATTCCAGTTATTATAATAATTAGGAAGATGGTTGATAAATTTTTGAATGTCCATACAAATTTCCTCCTTAATTTTAGATTATTTACTTGGCGACGGTTCGCCTCTCTTTGCGATGGAAGAAAAAGTTACACTATTTTAGCTCCCATCCTCCTGATTCTAAGGGAACAAGATTTTTGTTGCAAAAACTGTTGAGTTGAAATGATGGAATATTTGGGACGGCAATTTGTACTATCGCCTCTTTATTCTCATTCTCCAATACAATTCTCCCATTCAGGCGCGGCATCAGAACTGACCACTGAATTTCGCTCAACTGTCCAATCAGTGAAATTTCCGGCCCATCAGAAACATCTAAATCTTCTTCCATCAGTAGATTCATCGCCACGCTAGATAAAAGTAGATTGGCATCTTCATCAGAAATGCTGGTAGTCTCTATCAGTAAAGTGATCTCACTTTTATCCGGGTGATCCATAGTAGCTTTGATGACACGTGTTAAATCCTCCGCGATTAATTCTTCTGACTGGTTCCAGTCAGGAAATATAATTAGATTAATATCTCTTAATCCGAGATCGTTACTGAGAGCCTCAACTATTCGATGCTGAGGCACTCCCTCATCTGCCCATGCGTAGTCTTTGTTAAAATTCTCAATCCACTCTTGTAACAATTTACTGTAGTCTTCATCGATAACTGGCAATTTTTTACCAGGACATATTTTCGGGATTAATTCAGTTTGTACAAATAATTTTAACTGGGGATGCCAACCGTATCGCTCTACCGTATATAAGATTGAGCGAACCGCTTTGAAATACTGTTCTGTTCTTTGTAGAATAAAACTATTTACATAGCCTAAATAGTAATTAAAATCAATAACAACTTGTTGGTGAAACTCACAGCGTGCTTCGGAAAAACCTTTGGTAAAAGCAGTGTAAATACATTCAATTAAGTGTTCCACTGGTACATCTGTCATCTCTAAAATTTGTTCCGATGACATTCCCCAATGCTCAAAATCATGGGCAATAGAACCATAGGCAGATGTTGATTTTGACAATAACTGAATCATTGGTAATGGTTTAGCCCAGTCTGTAAGTGCTATTTGGGTGATGCCACTTGAACAGCCGATAAAAAGGTGACAATACTTAGTCAATTCAGCAGTTTCCCTCATAGTAAGAGTGCTACCATCAATAATTCCGGGATTTCCTTTAGGAATTGGGAAATTAGATGAAAGAATAACTTGGCAATCTGGCAGCAGAGAAATTATCCCTTGAGCTACATATAAAGCATATTGAGGTGTAACGAAAGACTGACCACTTTTCGATGCACATTCAAACAAAATTACATGACTGGATTGCTGCAAATTATGCTTTTCGGCAAAAGTTTGGACTTTTTCAACCTCATTGCTTCGCAGTTTTAAAATATTCTGTATTGGAACAGTTATAGGTTTTGGATAAGCCCGAAAAATAGAGGGACGAACAGTACCGTCGTAATTTTGAAAGTTATTGGGATAAATTTGGGTCAAAAATATTTCATCAAAATCACCACGCTCAGCGCGAGCTTTTGCCTGGTTTTCAAAATCATACCAAGCTGCTGCCATGTCAGCCCAACCAGCTAAAGGAATTTCCCAAATTTCATCAACAAATGGGTTTTCTTCAACTGTCCCTTTACAAATAGATGAAATCGCCCAAGTCAGATGGCAATTGGGATAATCCTGCTTAATTTGTCGAGCTAATATAGTTGTATAAAGACAATCTCCATTGGATCCAAGCTGGCCGAGTAGGATTCGTTTACCGTAATTAATCATAGAATTTTTCATCATTATTATTGAAAAACAGTAGTTTGATAGAGACTAATTTTTTTGAAAAACCAGCATTCCAAAGGTATAGCTGATATTCGCTCCTGGAGAAAAGTAACCAGGTTTGATTACTGCATCTCCCAAAGACCAATCTACAGGCTCAAGTAAATTTAAACCACAACTTTTACATTCTTCTATCAAGTTTTTAGTATCGTTTTCATCCAACGGATTCCAGAGTTTATCGTAAAGCTTGAAGTCTGGCTTGAGTTTCGGTGTCCAATAATCAAAAGTTACATACAATTTGCCATTTTCGATCAAAAGTCGGGAAACTTCTGTGGCAAATTTTTTGAAATCTACTTCATGTTCTATGACAGAAAGACAAGTTATATTCGTGAAGTAATGATCGGGAAGTTTGGTATCCATGAGATCTCCAATCATATATTTGACTTCTTGCAGAGGCACATCAGGAGGTTGAAGGTCAATCCCATATTTTTCACCTTGAACATTTTTCAAAACCGCATTCTTTAAAATATAAGAGTCAGAACTACCCATGTCTAAAAGATTACCGTCTGATAAATCAAAGATGATGTGAGCTATATCCCAGTCTTTACAGACAAGATTGTGGGAAGCATAGCCATTTCTATGTAGATAATCAGTACATTTATAAATTTCATCTCGAAATTTCAAAAATTTACATAGAGATGGTTGAGGAGGCGCGTCTCTCTCTGATTTATTAGTTAAATTAGCGGCGCGAGATATCCGATTTTTGTTCTTTTTAATTGGAGTTTTAGCATCCCTTAAATATACATTATTACTGCTTATGTAGTCTCGAAGACGATTTACTATTGGCAAATTTTCTAGCCCTTGGTTTACCAGTTCGGGAATTTGAGCTAAACTTTCAATAATATTATCAGCCAAATTATAATTTGGGTCATTGCCATAATTCAGAGTAAGATACTCCAGAAGTTCTAGGGCATAATCAGTATAGTCCATGACATCAGCTATACAAGCCAGCTTCAAAATTCGCTCCGGTGTCTGTAAATGTGTATTCAAATTTGGACGCATCAAATCGCGGAGATAAAAAGCATCAGCCCATACTAATGAACCAGGACGATTTGGAGAAGTAATGATGGGTGAAGCTTTACGAACTGCACGTCCCGTACTAACAATTAAATCAAACAAGGTAAAATTTTTGTTTCTGAGAAAAATATCTATATCACCAAATAGAGGTTGATTGACATATATATCAGTAAACTCAACTTCACTATAAACGGCGAGAATGCTCCGGTCTAAAATTTCAGAAGCTCCTTCTAAAACTGAAAGTTCTCCACCCTGAACATCAAGATGAATAAAGTCAATTTCTTTAATATTTTGTGATTGGCAAAAAGTATCTAAAGTTGTTGTTTCAAGTTCGATAGTACGATTTAATTGAATTAAATCTATATACCCGTTAAACCGCTCCATATATGATTCATTGGGGGGATACAACGAACTACATCCGGGATATTTAGTTACATAAAGTGTTTGTTTTCCTATGGTATTCCAAAGAGCTAAGGGAATATGAGACTCAGCCCAATTAACTTGTCTAGCTTCAATCTCTGCGTTAGCTAAATTACAAGCCTCTTCGTCAGCATCAAATCCTAAGATAGTTAAGTTAGGTGCAAATAGATGCCAGCCTTTACTGCCATAGTCATCATCATTGACTATTTTGCGTGAGCCAACAATACATATTGTCATGTAAATTTTATCTAAATGACCACTTTGCTTTAGGCTGGACAAGAAAAACGACATATTTAAGCCTCTGAATTTAATTAACCTTAAATTTGAATCAAAATAGAGCTAACTCTCTAAATATTATTACATTACCGTTGTGGAAACTGTGACGAATAAATCAATTTGTCATAAATACCCTGGGCTGTTTGGTATTTATAGTTAGTATTTAATCATCTCAATATTGGGCAGAGGGAATATCATGCCAACACCACTCTTCAGAATTTCTTGTTCGCGCTGGATAAATTCTTCTTTGAAGTGCCAAGGCAACACCAGATAATAATCAGGCTTCATGGCCCTTGACTCCGCTTCACTAACAATCGGTATATCTGTACCAAGAGTATACGCACCGTATTTATCAGGGTTTCTCTCGGCTGCAACATCCACAAGGCGATTATCAATTCCACACCATTGCAAAATAGTATTGCCTTTAGTTGAAGCTCCATAAACATGAACCCTCTTGCCTTCTTTTTGAAGCATCTTTAATAGCGAAGTTAATTGGTCTTTATGCACATTAATTCGGTCTTGAAAATTTTTGTACGGCTTATCTGTATCAAGCTCCATATCAAATTCTTGTTGACGTAACAGCTTAATGCGTTGCCAAGCCTGTTTATTCTTGTAAACGAAGTTATCAATATGCGTCGCATAGCAACGAATACTGCCACCGTTGATATCATTTAGTATAGCATCTACTATCTTCAGGTCAGCTTTTTTAAGAACATACTCCAACACTGCTAAACTGTAATACTCCAAATGCTCATGGCAAATAGTATCATAGGAATTCATTTTCAGCATTGATGGCATATATGACATTTCAAAAATCCACACTCCATCATTGGCCAGCACTCTCTTAATTTCTTGGCAGAAACTTACAGGATCTTCAAGGTCATAAAACATCGCGATTGATGTAATAATGTCAAATTTTTCGCCTTGCAACACCTTAATGAGTTCTTCTGAAGGAAAAATATCTTGGATTGCAGTAATGTCTCCAGTAATCTCTTGAGCTACATCAGACGGATCAACTCCAAACTTAAGAAATTCTTTTGGATAGCACTTCAGCAAAGTGCCGTCATTGCAACCAATATCTAATACATATGCTTTGTCTTTGCCAATAAGCGATGCCCCCTCTTCGGCAATTTCCCGCAAGTGATTTCGCATCGTATGATTCGTGCCGGAACGATACCAGTATGCAGAATACAAAACTTCCGGCGGAACTGTGTGTTCCATCTGTAGCAAACCGCAAGCTTTTTCATCCCTAGTTGGATCGCAACGCACAAGAGAGGTGGCAATTTTTCTAATTGGTGGTTCCTCTTTCCCTGGCTTTATGAATGAACCTTGCAGATGCTGTTCACCCAGATTGATGACATTTGTGAGAGCGGAAGAGCCGCATACACGGCAAGTCTTACGATGAATTAGATGCATTGCATTCCCTCCAAAAGTTTCTACTCAAATTTTTAAATAAAATTGATGCTTTTTACAATCCCTAATAAATTTTTATCAATTTCATCAATACACTTATTTCGCTCCAAGTTCAGAACAGCAAGCTGCTTTACCACTAGATTTTTTTCCGTGAATGTAACATTTTCAAAATCATACACTTTTTCCTGTTCGTGCCATAATTTGCAATTGACTTCTGCAAGCTGTGAGAAGACTTCGCCGATACTCCCTGTTACATCAGGTACAAAATTCGATTCTTCTTTGTACACTTTATTCGATGCAAATGTGAGTTTTTCTCGGGGAATTTTTCCGGATATAGCAGCATTCACAAATTCGTTTATCTCCTCCTGAAGCTGCTTTTCTTGAAGAGCAAGGCTGTTGAGCTTAATTTCGTCTTCAGAATGCCACTGTTTCAGTTTGATAATTGTCAACTTGTCGCAGAGAGAGCCAAGTGTTTCAGCCATAGAATTTAAGAGACTTTGTAGATAAAAAATATTGTTTAATTGCCTTGAGCTTAAGAGTTGTTTCTTTGTAAAGCTAAGTATCTAAGCGGAGATCCAGAAAGATCACAACTCATAACCACCAGTTTATACTAATTATTAGCGATCGCTCCCCTCTCTTTCCCCTCTACTTTTTTACCTGCCCCAACAGCGCCTTATAATCCGCCCGATCGGGATTTAGCTTCACCAACTTCTCCAAAGGCTCGATCGCCCCCACCTGATTATTCATCTGCAACCGCACATTGGCCAATCCCTCCAGAGCCGTCTGATTCTGCGGTTCCCGCTGCAAAACCCCCACGTATCCCTGTTCCTGCGCAGCCAGCAAAGATTCCTGGGAAACTGGCGCAATCGCCGGTTTTTGTTGGTGCTGGCTGCTCAAACCGCTGCCGAACAGACTCACAACACCAAAAATCGCAGAACCACCAAACGAAACCATTGATACTAACGCAAAAATCTGCTTAATTCGATCGCTCCGATGAACGCGACTATTACTAGATTTTTTCTGTGTACTTTCCATTGCTAACTCTTGGCGTCGCTGTTTTCCAGGCACTCGCACTCGCACCTATCTCTAGAATGCCCAAGTTCGATCGCCAAACGATCGCCCCTCCCAATTTAAAATTTTCGCTAAAACTCCCTACACATCAACCGATTTTTGTCAAGCAAATTTAACCAATTGTCTGATTCACAAGCGGGCCGAGCTTGTAACTATTATCCTATAATTTTACAAAGACGCGCCCGGACGCAGTACCGCAAATACTTCGTCCAGACGACTTCTCCAAGGTTGTCAACCCAACACAGGGAGCAATACAATTATGCCAAATAATCCAAACTGGTTGCGTTACGATCCAGATGAAGACAAGTCTCGACATGGAGCGGCAGATCCAGATTGTTGTGAAGAGATGGAAGAAAAGTATGGTTGGAAGCTGATTGAGATTGAGAAAATTGACGGCCATATTCTAAAAGTTGATTGTGTTTTTCAAGGCAAAACCGAGTTTCCCGACTGGTACAAAGAACTAGAAAGCAAAGAGGATGAAGATGCATAAATGGATTGTCTTTAGAGCAGACAAGCGCCAACCTGGTTGGGAAAAACGCAAGTTTCAACACACCCAATCCTTAACAAAGATTTTGGCAGAACACTTTGACTCTTCTGACGGGCCAATTCCTGAAGTTGGCTATCGTCCCCCAGAGTTTGTTCGTGTGGAAACAGAACACGATCCAGATAGGCACGGTTACAGCACTCATTACCGCACAGGTGATTGGGAAGTTGCGCGGGTTGAGACTTATACTCCCGATATTCCGATCGGTGAATTTGATATGGTAGTAATCTGCTATTGCCAATATTCCCCTATTGATGCTCCCCTCAAACCCATGCCAGAACGTCAAGTTTCTGTCGATTCCTTTAGAGGTGATAAGGAAGCTTATCAACGTTGGTTAGAGTCTCAAAAAGGCCAAGAATACACTGAAGTTTAGGAGTTCCAGCTCTTAGAGGGACACGGCCCAGGGTAACTGCCTACGGGGAGCGCGATCGGGGTGTACTTCATCAACAACGTTGGATCGTTGCTAGATACCCGACTTCTTAAAGAAGTCGGGGATATGTATTATCTATTTTTGACTACAAATCCCGATCGATCGCCCTTTTGAATTCCTTAATTGCCTCAACATGACTCGGCATATTAACACACCTGACGAGTAAACCAATATCGAGTTCTGGGAGCAATTGGGAACTCGCAATCTCTTGATATGTTTGCTGTCTGAGAACATACAGAGAGAGTCGGCTGTTTTCCCAAAACCAGACTTCAGGGATTTGCAGCCGTTTGTAAGCCTCTAGCTTATCAATTCCGCCGCTAGTGACGACTACTTCGATCGCTAAATCTGGACGTTCTCTGTCAGTACCCAATTCGTAAGACTTGTCTACTTCACACTTCACCAGTCGCGATTCATTTTCTAATGTCAGAGACTCCGTAGGGGTGAAATCGATTCCTGCCGCCATCATGTAAGTTTCTACCAACGCACCGATAAGTCCCTTGGCTGTTTCGTGTTTTCTTCCAGGTATTTTCTGAATCTCCAGTATCCCATCTAAACATGACAGCCGCACCCCTGGAATATCGAGCATCGGTTCTAAGGTTTTGAATTGTTCCCAAGTTAACCCTGGAAATAGCAACGGCCGATCTAATTTCTATTCTAATGTTGTTGCAGTCATGGCAATCCTTAATTCCCAATCGAAAATCGCAAATCTAAACTCTAAAATCGCTCGCTCTGGCTCCTTGATTCCCAATTATTCAATCTAAAATCGAAAATCTAAAATCTAAAATCGATCGACCTCCCACACCTTCAAATGCCATCAGGATCGATACCCTGACGAATCAAGTATGCCATTAGTCGATCGGCCCTCTGGCGTTCCTCTTCGGCCCTGTGGCGTTCCTCTTCGGCGCGCTGGCGTTCTTCTTCGGCGCGCTGGCGTTCCTGTTCCACCCGTTCGGCACCCCACAGCAGCAAATTGCCCTTCTCATCCCACCAGCGCAACCAATAACCCGTTCTCTGAGATTTTTCACCTTCCCAAACCCCCAGAAATAAACCCATTGATTCTATCCAGAATCGCTGATTAGCATCCGGTTCTTGCAATTCGTATTCTCCCGAGGTCGAGAGTCTGTACACTTCCAAGACTCCCGATTTCGGTTCAAAAATTACATAAATCGGTACTTGCAAAATTCGCTCATAAAACCGCCATTTTCCGTAAGGATATGTCGGTTTATTTGAATATTCACTGCCGTCTGTATCCGATAAAAATTCCATCACTACTGCGGGTCCTTCTCCCTCAGCATTGCGCGTATAACTGCGGCGAACTTCTCCTGGTTCTGCTGGCAATACCGAGGGAACGTACACCCAATCTGGGGCTTTTACTACTATTTTGTCGTTGACTTTGGCACACAGTCCAAAATTGGAAGCTATTAGCATTGAAGCTAGGATAAATCCTGCGAGATCCAAAGCTTCTCGCAAGGCGGCGGCTAAAAGTGGTTGGTCGATGTTTTCCACGGGATCGTCTGGTAATTTAAAGTCATCTGGCAATTTTTCCCAAGTTACAGTATACTGGCTTTTGGTTTCGGTCGGTTTCGATAATGTTTGCGTCATTGGTTTTCTTTGTTTTGAGTGAAAGAGTTTTTTGTTAATAGGATTTGGACAATAACTTTAATGCCGGGGTGCGAAAGGCGTACCTTATTAACTAGCTGTAATCCTGGTACGCAAGGCGCACCTTACTAACTAAAGCAACTCGCGAATCTTGCAATAATTGCGGTTATTCAATGATACCCTGTTTTAAGGGGTGTTTTCGGGAGTAACTGGTTCTGCTGACCTTGCAGTTTGAGAAGGTATAACAGGCAATTTTTGCTGTTTGTCCAAGCGGGGAGATCCAGGCTCTACTGATTGATTTTTGGCAGTTGTACTCGCATTTACTTGCTCAGAAAGTGGAGCTAATGTTTGAGCGACTTTAACTTGCTGTCGCAGTTGTTCTGTCGAACCCAACAAGCCTCCTAATCCGTTGAACAACTTGCGTATGTTGTTGCGGAAAGCCGGATCTCCCGTCAAATCATCCACGTCGGAAGTAATTTTCTGCACGTTCTGAAATGTAGCTCGTGCGGAATCTAGAGTTTGCTGCAATAATAGCAAAGTGGCGGGATTGTTTACTTGGCTGGATAAATCTTGCAAATTACCAGAAGCTTGGGCTGCATTCGCTGATAAAACTTCTAAATTGTTCAGCAATTGTCCTTGGTTGATTCGATTAATTGTCGGACTCAAACTGCTGACAGCTACCCGCAGTTCCTGACTGCTTTGATTGATGTTATTCAGAGTAGAGACTAAACTGGCGCGGTTGGTGGCTACTAAAGAATTGACTTGGTTGGCTGTTAATGTAATTTGATTGGCTGCTTGAGTTACTGAATTAGCAGAATTTATCGCAGCTGCAGATACGGCTTTTGTGGAAGTGTCCGCCGTAGCTGCTACTTTAGAAACATCAGCTGCGACTGCTGATATTTCCCCCTTGAGCGATTGATTTAAACTGCTTGCTTCTCCCTTTAATGATTGATTAAAACTGCTCGCTTCCCCTTTTAATGATTGATTTAAATTTGCTATTTCGGTTTTTACCGATTGATTTAAGCTGCCAATGTCTCCCCTTACAGATTGATTCAAAGTTTTTATTTCGCCTTGGGCAGTTTGAGTTAAATTAGACAAATCCTGAGTGAGTTTAGCTGCACCTTTAGCTGTGTTGGCTGTATTCTCTGTGAGGGATTTAATATTGTTGAACAGGACGGGGTCGGTGTAGAAATTAGCTAGGCGGACTGTGGATCGAATTAGTTCGTCCATAGTGACTCCAGTTTGACCTTTTAAGCGCGAATTTTTGCAGATAATTTCAGGGGCACAGTCGGCACTAAGGGGATTGGCGGTAAGTAAGGATTCTGGCAAAATCGAGTTGGGGGTAATGTCGATCGACGATTCGCCAATTAAACCGGATTTATTCGCTTCGATCGTAACATCCCGGGGCATCACTAAAGTACCGGGGGCAATCTCCAGAGTCACGTCTACGCCGTTGGAACTCGCTTTGAGGGCGGTAATTTTACCGACTGCCACCCCACGATACCTGATGGGCGTGCCTATTTGCATTCCTTGGGCCCTGGCAAATTCTACGGCGAATTTGTAGCTGCGGTTCCCTAGCTGCACGCCCCGCAGCCAGAGCACTAAGCCGCCAAATAAACCGATTCCTACTAAAATTAAGAACCCGACAGAACCTTCTCTTACAGTTCGCGATCGCATATTACCTCCTTAGGCAGTTGGCAGTTGGCAGTTGGCAGTTGATAGTTGGCAGTTGATAGTTGCCAGTTGCCAGTTGTTAATTTTTTTCTGATGTGTTGCCTATAGATTTTAGATAGGCGTTTAGCCTGGGCGACAGTTCGTCAATAATTGGCTTGAGTATTTCTACTTGCGTAGTTGTTAGTAGTTGCCTAGTATAAGCCCGTCTCAACCAGTGCTTTGTTTCATATAAAGAACCTCTGGCAATCTTGATAAATCTCCGATGATCCTGATAGCTACCTCGACCATCTCCTTCAGCAATATTAGCACCAATACTATCAGCCGAGCGAATAATTTGCTTGCCGACCGTATCTTTTGCTAGTGCGTCCCATTTTATAACAATATTCCAAATTTCATCAGCTAATTTTTCAGCTAATTTATAAACATCTAACTTCTGAAAGTTTGTTTGTGACATATGCTATCTCCCAAAAATACAAACAATTAACCACGACATACTGACAACTGCCCACTGACAACTGACAATTGACTATCCAATCACCTGAATAGGCCCAGTAACGCTGCCGCTAAAAAATTGTTTAATTAACAAATTATCGGTCGATGCAATATCGCTAACAGTTCCCTCCCACTGCACTTTGCCTTGATAGAGAAACACGATGCGATCGGCAGTGCGGCGGATGGTACTGTCTTGGTGAGTGACGATCGCATAAGTGCTGCAAACACCTTGGGCCGCCTGCAAGTCGCGGATTAAATCTTCAATTACCGTCGAAGCGATCGGATCTAAACCCGCCGTCGGTTCATCGTACAGCAAAACCTCTGGATTATCCCTGGCATTATCGGGATTCGCCATGATGGCGCGGGCAAAACTTACTCGCTTCCGCATTCCCCCAGACAACTGGGCCGGATAGCGTTCGCCAATTCTCGGCAAACCCACCATCTCCAACTTTTCCTCCACCAATTCCCGAATGCGGCGGCGCGGCAGCTTAGAATGCTGGTAAAGTAAAAAACCGACATTCTCCTCCACCGTCAGCGAATCAAACAAAGCCGCTTGCTGAAACACCATCCCAATTCCGATCGGATCTGCCACGTCGTCCACCCATCCGACCCTGCGCTGTCCCTGAACGAAAACCTCCCCGGCATCCGGGGCCAACAAACCCGCAATTATCCGCAAAATCGTAGATTTCCCCGTCCCGGAAGGGCCAATAATTGCCAGGGCCTCTCCCCGATAAATCCTCAGATCGACTTGATCGAGGATCGGGTTGTGCCCGAAGGACTTACTTACCCCCTTGAGTTCGATTAGTGGCTCAGCCATAGGATGTTATCAATAAGTTATCAGTCCTCAGTCATCAGTCTAGCTAATGACTAATGACTCATGACTAATGAGTAATGACTCATGACTAAAATTGACTGCCATAATCAAAACTCTCTTGTATTGTAAATTTGTCAGCTTGAACTGTTCCCATACCCTTAAGACTAATTAACCATGTCAATTAGTTCACTTCCTAAAGCCCTTCGCGTCTTAGCTAAAGCCAAGCAGGTTTTTGGCCGTTCCAGAAATCCTTACCCCCCTTCTTTGCGGAACGGGCGAGTTTACCAGTGGTTTAAGTGGTTGGCCCCCGGACTGTTGGTGAAACGGTGGCTGCTGATCAGTGCTAGCGGTGTGGTACTTGCCAGTTTGGGTTTAGCGATTTGGACTGGGATGACTCCGATTTTTTTCTTGTTGCAATTGTTGAGAAATTTTTTGGCGTGGATTGCGGAAATTATTCCCAATTACGTGTCGGGCCCGCTGATCATTGCTGGCGGGATTTTGTTAATTCTGTGGGGGCAAACTCGCAGTTTGAACTCTATTACTCAAGTGCTGATGCCCGAAGGGAATGAGGAATTGGTCGATCGACTCCTCAACCACCGCCGCTTGAACCGCGGCCCGAAAATTGTGGCAATTGGGGGCGGTACGGGCCTTTCTAATTTGCTCAGGGGATTGAAGGATTACAGCGCCAAAATCACTGCTATTGTCACGGTGGCGGATGATGGCGGGTCTTCCGGCCGGCTGCGCAGGGAAATTGGGGTATTGCCGCCGGGAGACATTCGCAATTGTTTGGCGGCTTTGGCAGATGAGGAAAAGTTATTGACTGAGTTATTTCAATATCGCTTTCAGGCCGGTGACGGTTTGATGGGTCACAGTTTTGGGAATTTGTTTTTGACGGCGATGAGCGATATTGCTGGAGATTTGGAACAGGCGATCGCCGCGAGTTCTAAAGTTTTAGCAGTTAGGGGTGAGGTGCTGCCGGCTACTCTGAGCGACGTTTCTTTGTGGGCAGAACTGGCTGACGGCCGGAGAATTGAGGGGGAGTCCAGCATTACGAAAGCTAACGGGCAAATCCTCAAAATTGGCTGCACTCCTGCTAATCCTCCGGCGTTGCCCAGGGTGGCGATCGCACTTCGGGAAGCGGATTTTATGATTATTGGGCCCGGGAGTCTTTATACGAGTGTCATTCCGAATTTGTTGGTGCCGGAAATTGCTGAGGCGATCGCCAACACCGAAGTTCCGCGCATTTATGTGTGCAATATTATGACTCAGCCGGGGGAAACTGACGGATACAGTGTTGCAGACCACATTCGGGCGATCGATCGCGCTTGTGGCCGGCCGCTGTTCGATGCTGTAGTAGTTCAGGGAAAAGTCCCTTCTGCAAAAGCTTTGATCCGCTATTCTCAGGAGAATTCTTATCCGGTTGTGCTCGATCGAGAAGCTGTAACGCAATTGGGGCGGCGAATTGTCATCGCAAATGTGATGGATGAAGATGAAAATACGGGTTTAATTCGCCACAATTCTCAAAGGTTGGCGGGGATGTTGCTGCGTTGGTACGGCCGCGCCCAGAACATTTAAGCTGGTGACTGTTGACTGTTGAGTGTTGACTGTTGACTGTTGACTAATGACTGTTGAGTGTTGAGTGTTGAGTGTTGACTGTTGACTAATGACTAATGACTAATGACTAATGACTAATGACTGAAATGAAAACTTTGCTTACCGATTGTGAGGCTACGCGCAAGTTTGGTATGGCGTTAGGTCGATCGCTCCCCCCAGGCACTATAATCTTATTACAAGGAGATTTAGGTGCTGGCAAAACTACCTTAGTTCAAGGTATCGCTGAAGGTTTAGGAATCTCCGACTCGATCGAAAGTCCTACTTTCACCCTGATTAACGAGTATTTTGCAGGGCGAGTTCCGCTTTATCATCTAGATTTGTATCGACTCGAACCCGAAGAAGCCGAGGCTTTGCACTTAGAAAGTTATTGGGACGGATTAGAAAGGGATTTGGGAATTGTGGCGATCGAATGGGGGGAAAGATTGCAGTACCAACCCGAAAATTATTTGCAAATTTCTTTGAGTTATCTAGATAACGGGCGGCAAGTTGAAGTAATTGGTAAGGGCGAGTTATTGGATTGGCAATTGGAAATTTGAGAAAAGGCGATCGAACTTACTGCGGCGGGCGGTTGACTCGAATCAATTTACCTCTCAAAGTTTCCTCACCAGCAATAGCATCATTGATGCGTGTTGCCAACCTTTCTAGATTTTTATCGTCTGTACACACGATAATACCAGCATGATTTGGTTGTTGAGTGTGCAAGCGAATGAAATGCCGACGATTTTGCGTCATAACCGCCCGATCGTTATTCACAGCAAAGGCTAATACTTCGGGGTCATCATCTCCGGCATTTCCTGCCTCTTGAATAGTCAGGGCCTCGTGACCTAAATTTCGCAGCAATGCCACAACAGGAAACGGGAACTGTTCATCTGCATAGAGACGTGCCATAAATTATACTTCCTGCATCATTGCTGCTGCTTCTTCTCGGAGTGCTGTTTCAATTTCTTCTGAGTTAGCCTCAGCATAAGTCCAGACATTTACTAAGTTCGCAGCATTCAAATGAGGATAAAATTGTAGAAGTTCAGCATCGCTTGAACCTTGACGGCGCAAACTCACGAACAGCCAAACTGGAAGTCTAGTTTTGGCAATGCAAGCATCGCCGCCACACAGGTCGGGAGTCTTGGTAATTCCCGGCCAGCTATTACTTAAACTTTGGGCTAACAGTCTGATGACTTCAGCTTTCTCAGTCGGAGTTAAGGCCAGGAGTTGTGTTTCTAGTTCTTCGAGGAGCATGGGTAATATCGCCTTTGCGATCGAGAATATGTCATTATCAATACTTCGGACTGTTTTTGATTGCCAACCGTCGAATAAGGGTTTCAAGGCTACAAGGCAACTTCGCTACCAACTGAAAATCGATGGTTTCAGAGTAGGAACTAAAAACAGTCCGGACTATTGATTATAACACTTTACCTTTATTCATGCTTAATCAGCGTCAAATGTCAACGCTTCCCCCCTAACCGTTGTATCCAATTTACCCTTCTCAAAAACAACTTTTCCTCCCACAACCGTGACCACAGGCCATCCCGTTAAATTCCAACCTTCAAAGGGACTCCAGCCGCACTTAGTCACCATTTCTTCTCGCACAACCAGGCGGTACTTGTCCAAATCTACCAATACTAAATCGGCGTCAAAGCCTGGGGCAATTTTCCCTTTGTTCGGAATCTTATAAGCCTTAGCAACTGCCGCCGACATCCAATTAGCAACTTGCGCCACTGTACATCTTCCCTGCACTGCTTGCGTCAGCATCAAAGGCAAAGAAGTTTCGACTCCGGGCATTCCCGACGGAGTATTCGGATAATCTTGAGCTTTTTCTGCTAATGTGTGTGGCGCGTGATCGGTGGCAATAAAATCAATTACGCCGTCTAATAAAGCTTGCCAAAGTATTTCGTTATCGCGGGCAGCGCGCAAAGGCGGATTCATCTGAGCTAAACTGCCAATTTTTTCATAGGCGCTGGTATTTAACAACAAATGCTGCGGGGTCACTTCCGCCGTTACCCAACTCGGTTTTTCCTGCCGTAACAACTCAGCTTCTTCTCCCGTCGATAGGTGCAGAATGTGCAGTCGGCGCTGATATTTATTAGAAAGTTTTAAGGCTAGCTGAGTTGCTAACAAAGCTGCTTGATTGTCTTGAATTTGCGAGTGAACGGCCACATCGGAAATCCCAGAAAATTCCTGACGCCTCTGATTGATTCTAGCTTGGTCTTCCGCGTGCACCGCAATCAGTCGATCGCCTGCAGCAAAAATCGCCTCTAAAGTTGCTTCTCCATCGACCAAAAGCTGGCCGTGCATCGAACCCATAAAAACTTTAATTCCCGGAGTCGGATTCGCACTCAACAAATCCGGCAAATTCTCAGCCGTTGCACCAATAAAAAAGCCGTAATTCACCAAACACTTCTCGGCAGCGCGACTTAGTTTATCATCTAAGGCAGCTTGGGTTGTGGTCAGGGGTCGCGTATTAGGCATTTCCAAAAACGAAGTCACGCCGCCTTTAGCGCAAGCACAGCTAGCGGTAAACAAGTCTTCCTTGTGTTCTAAACCCGGTTCCCGGAAGTGTACCTGGGGGTCAATTACTCCGGGTAACAGAGTTAAGCCTTTCGCCATTATTTCTCGATCGCCCGATGTGGCAATGGACGGAGCAACCCGAAGAATTTTGCCGCAGCTGATTTCCACGTCCCCTACTAAAAACTCGCCGTTGGGCAAAAGAACGCGAGCGCCGCGGATTAACAAACTTGATGTGGTCGGCATAAGCTATAATTAAATGAGTAATGTACGTGATCACCTGAAAAATTTTATCCTTAAAAGAGTTCTGTCAATAGTAAGAAATGTCAACGACCCTGATCTAAAGACACGCTGGCTTCTAGCCTTGGACTTGAATCACAGTTGACTAGACTCAGTACCTGGGTACTACGTTAACGGTGAGAGTTAAAGACCTACCAGAGGATGCTTCCCATAGTTCCTTGCCAAGCGAAATTTAGGATTAAACAGATTTATTGGGTTAAGTCAGTGTCCTAAATATAGTACCGGCTGTAAACTTTGGTGCAGTACAGACGACCTGGCAGGTCGTCTCTTCTACCCCTCTCAATTAGGCTCGAAAGAGCAAACATTATGCGTGAGCGGGTTGCGAGGTTTGAGGTGGTAATTGTCCCACTGCTCGTAGATTACATTCATTACACCGAATCCAGCAATCCCCGTGTAATAGTAAAGATTCACGGCGGTTGAAACCGCCAGGCCGTTTCCCACGAGCGCGTCTAAAGATGCGCTCGGAACCCACTTACCGAATTTTTTTATGACTCGTCTAGACAAGTCAGCCGACGAAAAACCTCCGCAAGACACGGAAAATCCTTGGATCGAAGGAATTAAGACGATCGGCTTAGCAGCATTCTTGGCCTTTGGCATCCGCACCCTAGTTGCCGAAGCTCGCTACATTCCCACCGGCTCGATGCTCCCCACTCTACAAATTAACGATCGATTAATTATAGATAAGGTCAGCTATCGATTCCAAGACCCCCAGCGAGGAGATATTATCGTATTTATGCCTCCTGACCCGGCTAGTTTGTGCACGGGACAGCCGCCGCCGATCAAAGATGCCTATATCAAGCGAGTGATCGGACTTCCAGGGGACACTGTGGAAGTGAAACAGGGAAAAGTTTTTATTAACAAGCAGCCGCTACAGGAAAAATATATTGAAGAAATTCCGCAGTATCCCTACGGGCCTGTAGTTGTAGCTCCAAATTCTTACTTGGTGCTCGGCGACAACCGCAACGCAAGCTGTGACAGCCATTATTGGGGCTTTGTACCGAGGCAAAATATCATCGGTAGGGCGATTGTCCGTTTTTGGCCACTCAATCGCACAGGTTCGATCGATCCCACGCCAATTTATCCCGCTAAAAATTAGCTACAAACCGCAACCCGCAGATTTTAATCTGCGGTTGTCAGTTTAAAGTACCAATTACCTATTAGCCATTTCCCACCACCAAATAATCAATGGGTGAAATACCTAACACTGACCTTGCGGTAAGCGTGTAGGCTTCGTGTCTCATTTGCCGTTGCGGGCGTTAGGTATCCCATTACTGGGTATTCGTCACCTAAGACGATCCGAGTCTGACACAGCATAAGAAGGCTTTTGGGCCTTTATCCCTTCGTAGGGAACCCACGCAGAAGCCCTGTTTCCCAAGGCAAAAAACTATTTTCGTCTGACAAACTTGGTTTATATTTTACGGTAGGGTGTTACCTTGCTTTCCCAGCGGTCTGTCTTTTCCCCCTTTCTCTCGCAGTTATCCGAGGTCAAGCATATTACTGCTACTGTGACCTGTTGTTTGCAGTCGAGTGGGCGGGTCGCAACCATTTATATCTTACACTATTAGACAACAAGATCGGGAAACTTTAGATTATTTCTTAGACCTTGCTTGGCTTATATCCCAACGCTAATTGAGTACAATTACAGCGTGGGACTTACGCCAATTGAGTTAAATGAGATTTAGTATCAGGTTTCGCGATCGAGCACTTTCACAACTTTGTTATACATCTCCTCTGCTTCTTGCGGCGAATTACCGATACTCGTCAATCCCACTTTGCCAAACTCCGACAAACAGCCCATTAAATGAAACACACTCCCCGTCTCAGTACCGGTGTCAAAGTGCAGTTGATTGTCAGCAATAATATCCATCAAATCGTTCGGTAACAATCCCCGATACCGCTCTTTTTTCAAATTGTCAGAAGCAACATAATATTTCGGACGGCCCTGCTGGCTGTAAAATAATCCTGTCGAACGTTCGTAGCGACCATTTGTTAACAGCTTCAGCGCCATAAAAGGATGAGTTGTGCCACCCTTGCGGAGGTTGATCTCTATTGCTTGCATATCCCACTTGCCGTCTGATTGCCGCACCGCGAGAAAATCTACTCCAAATCTCTCTAAAGCGCCTTTTTTAGCTAAGTTTTGCCCTACTTTCCATCCCAATTCCTGCAACGCTATTCGATAAGATTCGTCCGCAGGAAATCGGCAACCTAAGAAAATTTGACCGTCTGGGCCTCCTAAAATTTGGTCGTGGGTTGAGAGAAGTTCTACTTGACCGCTGGGGACAATTCTGCCTTGAACGCTGGGCGATAACTTTTCTTCTCCTTCGATAAATGCTTCGGCAATTGCCCCTAATTCGGGAATGCGACTGCTAAAATTTTCCCAGGTTTCGCCCGTTGCTTGAAAGCGCAAATTATGGAAGCTATCGCCAATTGCCTTCGCTCTTTCTGTAGGCGCTTTACCTGCGAGGGACTTCAGATCTAAAATTGCATTCCCTTCCCCCGAGAAACCTTCATTTAACTTAATTACCATCCGCAGCAAATGCGGCTGCCGTTCCCACAACGCGGCCGCAGCTTCCGCTAAATCTTCCGCATTCCAAACCAACTCGGAACCGTCAGGATAAGGCACGCCACATTCTTTAAAAATTTGCCTGCTGCCGCTTTTTGTTCCCCAGTATAACAGATCGGGATCGCTGGCCCACAAAGGAATCCCCAATTTAACAGATAGCTCGCGTTCTAAGGGCGTCGAGTTATAACAAACCATATAAGATTTTGTCGGCCGCACTGCTTGACGAATGCGCTCCATCAAGCGGGGACGGTCTAAAATTTTCTGGGTGAGGGATTTGGCAGAAGCATCGTAAGCACTGAACAGCAAAAGCCGATCGCGCGCGTGAGAAAATGGAATTCCCGGCAACAATTGCAGGTAATAATCCACAATCATCGGGTGCAACGGCTCCGAGGTAATGTAAATTAAGCGCGTGCGGGGATTTCGCAGGCGAATCAATGAAAATAAATGCCGCTCTTCGTAGTGGTAAACACCCTCAATTTTCAGCATTTCTTTCTGATCTAAGCTGAGAGAAGGAATGATAATAATGTCACAATCTCCGCTGTCGAAGTCTTCGATTCCGCGCCAACGTTCGCGTAATTCTGTCTGCAGATTGCGAAATTGCTGTGCGGATTCGGAAGATGAATTATTTAACTCTTGCATGGCGTTTTATCCTAAGTATTCAAATAATTATTGCTGATGATGTCAAGTGTGTCATCCCAAATACCTGAGACAACTCACACAGTTTTTTTCTGAGGCACCTTACCGGGAATATTGACAAAAATGCCCAAATAGTGATTTAAGGTGCGTTAGTCCAAATATTTGAGGCCACTCAAACAGTTTTTTCTGCCCCCGCCCAAAAACCGATACCATGCCACGTACTCCTATCGTGAATATCCAAAAATTTTAGACCAAAGTTTAATCTCCCAGATTCATCTGTGGAATAAATCTAAAATCTAAAATCTAAAATCTAAAATCCACTGACGCACCCTGCCCGGGACGATCGTCCATTCCTGTCAAGCTGCTCTAAGAAGCTCGCCGCGCTCGAAAAAGTCTGCCATATTCCAATATCGGCTCTAGGCGGCGTTGATTTTGCTTGAGTGCCGAGCGCAATTTTTCCGAAGGGCCCAATACCAGGGGAGCCGAATATTTGTTCAGCATCTCCATATCTGGCGACTGGCTCATCAGCATCAGCCGCACGTCTTTGTCGAGCAAATAACTCAGAGAAAGCAAATCTCCCATGTTCGTAAAATCGTTACCGCGATCGCTAATTACAATTGTATCTTTAATCGATCGGTTAGCTATCGCCTCTTTGTTAATAATTTTGGCAACTTCAGCATTAAAATAGCTCAAGTCTTTGCTCCACCAAGTATCAGAAAAAGCGCTGACTGTACAGGATGCTACACTTGCTGTAAATACCAAGGCTAAAATGACTTGCCAAAACCGCTGCTGATTTTTCAGCTTACTTGCGAGCAAGTAAGCAACAGCTAGCTGCACTCCCGGAAAGCAGGAAATCAGATAGCGGCTGACGGCGGAACGTTTGCCGCCTAGGATTATATCCGGTAAGGCCAGGCTCAAAAAAGGTACAAAAATTGATGTTAAAATAAACAGCCAAGTTGAACTGCTAGTCCGGCGGCATATTGTGTAAAAAGCTGCCACAATTAACAGCAAAAATGGCAATCTCAGCAGATAAGTCCAGATATTATCAAAGCCGAAGTCTAAGTCCAAAAATAATGCTGTAAAGCTGAGCGTCCACAATTTGACAAGATAGAGCAAACCAGGAAATACTCGCGTCCAATCAGTCGTAGCTGATGCTCGTCCCAGGTTGGTTACCAGCACGTAAATCCACGGAATATACAAGATTAAAGCTGCTGTTACTGCTAAAAAAAATTGGGAATTAGTTACATGACCTCGCAATTTTGTTTTTTTGACAAAGAAGCAGTAAGCAATTATAAAAACGCCGTGTCCGATGAGTGTTAAAGTGAAAAAAGGGTGAGTGTAGAAACCAAGGGCGATCGCCAGCGAATAACAGGCCCAATTTGGCAAAGCCCGCAACCGCACTGCTCTCAGCAGCAGCCAACTGCTGCCAATAACTGTGGCTGTCAGCAAACTGTACTGCCTTGCTGTCTGAGCAAACAATATGTCAAAGGGAGATAAAGTCAAAAATGCTGTTGCTAATAACGCTGCCAAATTCGAGGCGAAAAGTTCCTGAGCTAAAGCGTACATCAAAGGCAGCGACAGCAAACTCAATATTGCTGGCAAACTGCGGGAGGCTGTTAGAGAACTGCCAAATTGCTGCATCCACCAACGAGCCATGAGAAAGTATAAAGGCGGATGCTGCGGGTCTTCCAGTGCTAAAGAACGAATTGTGTCTACTTCTGTACTTCCCGGTTTAATCCGCTGATATTTTTGCAATTCTGGTGCGGGAACAATCCGGTTTTGGAATAGTTTGTCGTCGATTTCTTGGCGGGTAAAACCAGCGGCGCGGATTGATGTGTAAGCTTCGTCGTGCCAGTAAAGTTTGCGATCGAGCTCAAAAAAGCGAAATCCGATACCTAGTAAAATGCCGATCGCCAATAAGCTCATCAGCCAGCGGGAATTTTTGGTATTAACAGATGTATCTTGATGTGTTGTAGATCCCATGCTTGTCCTAATTGTAGCGATTCCCTCCGGGATAGCTACGCTTCACGGAATTGGGAACTGTAGATCATCTTAAACCGCACTCCGAGAGCGATCGATCGATACCCACTATAGCGGTTCGATCGCGTGGTGAGGTATGCCCCATGCCCCATGCCCCATGCCCCAATCCCCAATCCCCAATCCCCAATCCCCAATGCCCAATACCCAAAACCCAAAGACCCAAACCATAAATTAAAAGACCATTTTAAACATTGGAGATTGCGCGGGCCCAACCACAAAAAAAAAAAATAAAAAAAAA
>NZ_JANMZH010000562.1:0-3060 GCF_031383065.1 Microcoleus sp. OTE_8_concoct_300
CGCCCGTCCAAAAAGGACGGGCGGGACGCCCATCCCACAAACTTGTGGAAGTTATTTAATTCTCATTCCTTATCTCAGGGGAAAAGAGTTTTTTTAAAGTCATGTTTAAGAGTTTTGCCATTCTTCCCATCGTTGCTCGGCTGATAGTAAAACCAATTGTTTGGTACAGTAAATAACGGAGTTATTCGAGAGTTGCATCATCCCAAGCTTCAATCAATTCCGCTAAAATCAGCAGTTGGCAGTCAGTTTTAATTTGACTCCGCATCGCTCAGTTCGAGGAGCAATATTTTGGGTCTCACGATACTGTGCAAATCAGTTTTTGGACGAAACTCCGAGGCTCCACAAAAACGGTTGGCTATTGCTCTTTGTGACAGCGGTTCATTATGGTACACATCCATAATTTTTTGTCTAAAATCAAGAGAATAAGTTTTCATTTTTACTAATGTGTGATACTTTCTACAATTATTAATAGTTGGCAGTCGAGTGAATGCTGTGGGTCGAGCAAATGCTGTGAGCGCTCAATTTAATTAGAGCTGCATGACATTTTCGGGTTCTATATTTTTCACTTCGTTCAAGTCAGTTACATCATACCTCATGTTTCTGAGAAAGGCTATATGTACAGTAATCCTATATAATCCTAAACGTTCAGCTACATCTGTAATGCTTTGACTCTCTCCAGCTTTTAACCCATAAAGTGCCTGATTTTTTGGTGGGTTAGTTATAGTTTACGGCGCTCAGACAAAATTGTTTTTAACTCCATCGCTGTTAAATCAATTCTTGATTGGTAATCTACCTTTATGCAACAATACTTAAATTATTAGTGTCATTCTCGCCTAGTTTTATGGAAATGGTATTAGAGATAAACGCAGCGGTCGGAGGCATTTATTTGTGGTATTTTGTGCTTACAATTTTATTCTATGGCATAGCTTAACGGGAGGATTAAGACGCAGGTGGGCTAACAAACTTTTAAACACCTTTACTGATGCGCTCGAAGCGTTTCGGACAGCAATATATTTTTGGTTTGTGTGTTGTGGCTGAACCACAGTTGGGACGTATTCTCTGCTTATAAAGCAAGTTCGATGCTCTGTTTGGGCTTGAAATTTGTTTAAGTACCGTTAAAATCAAATATTGTTCAGGGGTGGGATTCCTCACCGCCCCCAGATTCATCTCCTCACTCACCCGAACGGTGAGTGAGAGGTTCTTTTTGATCAAACTAACTATTGCAGCCAGTACAAAGGGTTTGTCAGTGCGGGCTAACCCTTTTAGCCAGATTGGATTGCCCAGTCCTATGCTAGATACCACTTGAAAGTTAAATTAACAGGTTATTATGTATAGCACAACAAGTTCAGTTCGATCGACATGACTATCTATATTGGAAATCTTTCTTACCGCGCCACCGAAGAAGACCTGAAAGCAGTATTTGCAGAGTACGGTACTGTCAAGCGAGTTGTCTTGCCTACGGACAGGGAAACTGGTCGGATGCGCGGTTTTGCATTTGTTGAGATGATGGAGGATGCCCAAGAAGACGCTGCAATTGCCGAATTAGACGGTGCAGAGTGGATGGGGCGCCCCTTGCGAGTGAATAAAGCTAAACCGAAAGAAGAGGGAAATCGAGGCGCAGGTATCAAGAGAAACGACGGATATTAGTCCGAGATGCGGCGGTTGACATCCTCTCGGAACCCACCTGATGCGCAAGTGCGCAAGTAGCGCCGAATTGCTAGCAGCAGTTGATTTTGGGGATGCAATGTCAAATCCGCTGCACAAAAACATCGATTATTTACAGGAGCCTGTGGTATGGTTTTATTACAAGAATTTGATGCCAAAGAATGGGTGAAAACGCGCAGTTCCCTAGACGGTGAAGCAACATTTCTCACCTGGAACGGTTATATTTACTCTTTTGTTCCCAACGAACCGAAAAAGCGCTTGTTCAAAATACTTGGCATGAGTGCAAGCAGGTGTATTGCTGACGGCGAGGGCGGCTGGAAATTCACCTCGCGAGAACTAACTTACTATCTCGACCCCAACAGCGGAAAAATTCTCCACAAATGGGAGAACCCTTGGACAGGAGAAACCCTAACGGTTGCTCACGTTGCTAACAACCCGGTCCAAGGTAATTTTAAAGGAATTTTCCCGGCTAAAGTAGAGGGTGAAATTACGACTTTTGTCTTTGACTTATTTCCCAACTATCCTAATCCTTTAGCTGAGGATACCAGATTTGTTGATTACAGTCCAAATCCCATCTATCAAGCAGCGGAATTATTTAAGCTGACAGTGCCCACTGCAGAATTATTAAATCCTGAACTTGTCTCAGTTTCTCAAGTAATTCTGAGTTGGGATAGAATCGGGCCGTGGCTGCCATGGATGAAAATGGGAAATCTGCCCGGTAACATGATTTACAGTGCCACGGGTTCCAAAGTCAAGAGTTGGACAGAATTACCTCAATTGCTGGAAGAGGAAATTAAAACTCGCATTCCTTTGTATAAAGATGCGCCGAAATCGCAATTAGATGTGGAAGATATGAGTTCTTGGATTTATTTTCAAGAGAACTTTGATGCTTATCTCGCGGGAGAAAGATTCCCTCTGCCAGCACCGGAAGTATAAGCTCATAATAGATGAATGCCCTCAGTCAGTTCGCGATCGCATGGCGGCTCATGCGAAACCGCGTTTTTTACTGAATCTGCGGGCCCAAAGGCGTGTTTTCGTCCATTTTTCCCCGGTTTCGAGCTCGGAGTGCGATCGCGGACTGTCAATGTAGGGTGCGCGCACCAGGAGATTACGGCATCATATCAAATCCGGTAGCATCGGAATTAATATTACTTACAGCCAGGACACGGCAGTGCCGTGTCCCTACAATTAATCTGGCGTAGGGAAACGGCACGTGCAGTCTCCTCTATATCATAAGGAGTGTAACCGGAACTGATAAGTAGTTAAGCAAAATTAATTACATAATTATCTCCAAATTCTTTAAGAATTTTTTCGACAGATGAAACAAGAGATTGCCAGCTAGAATAGGCATCTATTTCCAGCCATTCATATTTGATAAACCGCCACAAAATCTCT
>NZ_JANMZH010000563.1:0-1481 GCF_031383065.1 Microcoleus sp. OTE_8_concoct_300
CGCGATAAATTCGGTTTAGCAATTTCAAGGAAAGTGGATTAATATCTCGAAGTAAAAACATATAAAATCTCTTTAAATACAACTTACTACTTTAGTATATCATATTAGTTATTTATGTAATTAATTTTGTTTAACTACTTACAAGTTCAATTTTATTCATTTTACGGTATTGATAAGGGATATTTCCGATAACAGTAGGTCAAAAAGGGGCCCCGTCCATTTTTGGCGGGGCTACAAATCTAGGCCGCGAACTTCAGCATCTTAAGCATTGCTGAGGCTGTCGTTTGATTTTCGGATTCTAGGACGATCGCCGGAATAGTTTCGCCGGCCCTGGGGTTAAGTTGCTTCGCCAGAACTGCGGCATGAAATTGAAGATGGCCAGAGACAACTCGGTATCCGCCAGAATCCCGGACTAACACGGGCGGAACCACGAAACCGCCGATCGATAAACTGAGCTCGCCTAATACTTCCAACTCAAATTGATCGAAATTGCTTGCAGGAATATCGGACGTGATCCGCTTGATGGCTACCAGCGACGGCATCAGCTTCTTGGCTGCGATCGGCTGCACCCGGCCTCGCCCATTGTCCCCACGGTTCGGCGGTTCGTCATTTTCCCCAATGGCTGCGGGTGTTGGGGCGGCGGTGGCTGTGTGGCTTGCTGTGGCTGGTGTTGCGGGTGCGGGTGCTGGTGCGTCGGTTTTGGCGATCGGTGCTTCCACTTCGGCGGCGGCTGGGGTGGTAGCTTTTTCCGCTTCTGCCTTGGCCAGTGCTTCAAAGCAGGATACTGTCGCTTCCCAGTGGCCGCGCTTGACATCGCTAGCGGTTTGGGAAACTTGGCAGCAATAGCGGTTATCTTCAATCAGTCTGGCGAATGGACACTGAGCACAGGTAAAGGTGGCGGGGGCGGCAGTGTCGATCGTTGGTGCTGTTTGTGTTAAGTTCATTTGAGTCCTTAGTGGGGCTACAACCACAGCGCTAGGCTGTCAAACTTAAGCGCTGTGGTTTTGTTTTGTACTACAATCTTAGACTACCTTTAGGCTACCTGTCAAACGGTATCCTATATTGTTTTGTGCTACCATTTAGACACTACGGGTCAGCAGTGTCTAACTGGGGGGAGTGCTGGTTAGCCGATCGCCCGCAGGTCGGCATTTGTGACGCTCGCTTGGAGCCTCCGGGCAATTGCCGCTCGTGTACCTTTGGCGTCAATCCCTTTCGCTGAGGCCAGCTTGCGGATTGATTGAATGCTGAGCTTGTTAAGCTTGCCCTCGATGTCTGTTGCTGGTGTTGCAGGTTCGATCGGCTCGTCGGCGATCGGCTCGTCGGTGGTGGCTGTGACATCAATAAGTAGTTAAGCAAAATTAATTACATAATTATCTCCAAATTCTTTAAGAATTATTTCGACAGATGAAACAAGAGATTGCCAGCTAGAGTAGGCATCTATTTCGAGCCATTGATATTTGATAAACCGCCACAAAATCTCA
>NZ_JANMZH010000564.1:0-1951 GCF_031383065.1 Microcoleus sp. OTE_8_concoct_300
TGTCTTTAACTCCGTTTCAACTTGATTGACTTTGTTAAGAGTCAAACTTAATTATAGGTTTGAGTTCGGTGCACAGATATAGAGCCTATTGGCGGCTTTTTGTCAAGTACAATTTATACCAAATTAGATGAGCTTACCCTGGTAATTTGGGTTAAATTATGATATTTTAGTTGTTGGGATAAACGATTTGCTGCTGCGGAGGCATCTGCCGAACAAGCAAATTCAATATTTGATAACTCTCGCAACTTTTTCTGACCCTCAATTTCAGCTTTTTTGAGGTTTTTTTCTAACTTACGTTGGTCAGCATCACGACGCAAACTGCTCTCTACTACTAACCATCTTTGTGCAATTCCACCATAATTACTTTTGTGTTCTGACCAACGATATCCGGTCACTGAGCTTTGATGAAATTCTGATTCATTTAGCTGAGATACCAGTTGCTGCGCTTGTTTCAGGCTCAGTGGTACACGAGTTAACCATTTTAAATTGGTTAACATTTCGCTCGTTGGGAGCACTATATAATGCACTGTCAGCTACCATTAAACTGTCGAGATTTAATTTTTTTTTAAAGTCTTGACAAATTGAGGCGAATATGGAATTATCTGATTCGTTTCCTGAAGCTACTCGTAAAAATAGTGGCACATCTCCGTCTCCACTACAAATTAGGTCTAAAATGAACTGTTTTAAGTCGGGGCGATGGTCGCGAGAGTAGCCGTAGGTAATCTGAATTGGTACTGGGGATGTTTGATGATTGATTGATGAATTATCTAACTGATTGTTATCTTTTTCTGTGCTTTCAAAAGATATTGATGGTAATTCTTGTTCATATTTGCCATGTAGATGAAATGAAATTGAGTCGAGGTGATATGTGTCGGTATTTATCTCGAATTTTTGAGCGGCTGACAGGGCAATAGTTGTGAATATTTCGGTAATTCCTACCAAATATAATTTATCTAATACTCTTCCTAAACGGTCATCATTGAGATGTGACGCTTGCATTCCTGAGCCAAGTAAATGTTCTATTGCTTTCCCTTCAAAAAATTTAGAAAATAAATATAATGGGGCGGAAACCATCCCTAATCCATTGATAATCATGGCTTTGACTACCAGCCCGGGACTGACGAGCTCGCCCGGTTGTTCGCCTACTAATTCATTGATTTTTTGGACAATTCCTATTTCATCGATTAGACCGGCTATCAAGCCCAAATGATCTAGGTTTTCTACTTTCATCTCGGATGCTTTCTGCATGGACTGCTGAGTCATGATTTGAGCGTTGATCGTGATCGCCAGTTTACACTATTTTTGGTGATGATTGGTTACGGAAGAGCGATCACAATTAACGCATTTTCGCGACTGTGATCGGGTTATTGTGAGGTAAAAAACCAAGTTTATTACCGATCGCAATTTTAACTTACATCAGATAGGACTCACGCCCTCACGTCTCTTGTCAGGAATTCTTAACGCTCGTGATGGGAGCGTGACCGAAATTATTGAGTATTTTTACTCACGCTTGGTCTCGGATGATTCACTTTTACCCCCTCAATCCGCGTACGCTGCCCCTTGGGGGTGCGGAATGTGGGTTACAAAACTCACCCTCAAGCGGGCTTATAGCCATGCCGAAATCTTGAATTCATACCCTAATTCAGCAACGCCAGTTTTCCGAAAGTGACAGAAGAGGGATAGTTCATAGGATTCCAGTCGTTGGTCAACAGTCGAACTAACAAAGCGCTTGCGCTATCGAACAGCTGCCTCGTGAAAGAAAGGGGGTGAACAACTCAGATTTCCCAGCCAAGATGCGGATCTAAACAATATAAGTAGTTAAGCAAAATTAATTACATAATTATCTCCAAATTCTTTAAGAATTATTTCGACAGATGAAACAAGAGATTGCCAGCTAGAGTAGGCATCTATTTCGAGCCATTGATATTTGATAAACCGCCACAAAATCTCA
>NZ_JANMZH010000565.1:0-2136 GCF_031383065.1 Microcoleus sp. OTE_8_concoct_300
TGAGATTTTGTGGCGGTTTATCAAATATCAATGGCTCGAAATAGATGCCTACTCTAGCTGGCAATCTCTTGTTTCATCTGTCGAAATAATTCTTAAAGAATTTGGAGATAATTATGTAATTAATTTTGCTTAACTACTTAACTTCATCTCGATATCGAAAAGACTCGACAGTGTACAGCGGCGTGTGATGTTTCTGAATGTGAATAATGTCTTTTTTGGCGATCGACTCCTCGAGTTGAAAAGCTAAACTGTACTCTCGTGGGGATGAGATGCCGCAAAGCTGATTCAAGCTCGCATTATATCCCCATCCGTGGTCCGTCTCGAAAAAATCAAATTCTGATAACTTGCGGATACCGTAGCGATCGTACATTGATGTATCCGAATGCAGGACAGTCGTTGCATAATTGGCTTTCCACGCCGAAAACCGCTTCGTTTCCGCCTCCGTCGGGTCAGACAACAGCCTCATCACTTGGTCTGGTGGCATCGCAAAAACCACCTTATCAAATTCCTGGATTTCCCCATCAGAAAGCACAATTTTTACAGCATCAGCACTTCTGAAAGTCTGGGCAATCTCCACATTCAGCCGTATATCGCCCTTAAACCGCTCCAGAATCTTTTCAATGTAAGAATACACCCCGCCTTTAATCCTCACCCAGTTGACCAAGGCATAGTCGCGCAGAACAGGCAGCGCCAATTGGGCCGGAAAATTGTCGAGCGATTCAAACGGTATCGAGTAGCTGTACATCGTCAGCAACTTTAGCCAATAATTGCGGATGTTGGAGCTTTTCAAACTCTGAGAAAGCGGCACACCGTAGAAATCGTGCTGTTTAGCAAACCGCATTTTTAAAATAAATGCAGCCGAAGGAGCGTAGAGACTATCTAGCCGCAAATACTCGATTAGGCGTTGGATTCCGGTAAAATTCTTCCGGATCGAAACCGCCGATAAAAAGTGGCGGCCATCTTTAAGAAACAGCGCGGAACCAATCTGCACGGGTTCTAATTCAACGCCTAGCTCTTGCATAAAAGCCACGAAATTGTAAAACACAGTGGGAAATTCCAGCACCCCATTTTCTAATATTTCATTGCACTCTGATTGATTTGGCGCAACATTTTTGTTGAGCGTCCGAATGTGTCCGCCTAAAATCGGCTGCTTTTCCAACACAGTGACGTGATGCCCCTGTTTATCGAGCCAGTAGGCTGCTGCCATACCGCTCGCTCCTCCCCCAACAATTGCAATTCTCATAGTTCACTCCTAGATTGATAGAAGGAAGTTCGGCAACGGATTCTGTAACGGATGTAACGGATGTAACGGATAGAAGGAAGAAGGAAGTTCGGCAACGGATTCTGTAACGGATGTAAAGGATAGAAGGAAGAAGGAAGTTCGGCAACGGATTCTGTAACGGATGTAACGGATGTAACGGATGTAAAGGATAGAAGGAAGTTCGGCAACGGATTCTGTAACGGATGTAACGGATGTAAAGGATAGAAGGAAGAAGGAAGAAATTCTCGTTTCCAGATAGAACCTGGAAACGTATTTCACTGTTGCTGTGCCTCGTCATTTTTAAGAGGAGGCAGAGCCTCCAGAAATTCATTCCTTGGCAGAGCCAAGGAACGAGATAACGAGAGCAGAAACGAGAGATTTTTAAGAGGAGGCAGGGCAAGAGTGAAATTCATTCCTTGGCAAAGCCAAGGAACGAGAGAAATAGGAAAATAACCAATTGCCAATTTTCCTTAGCCTAAAATCGCATCGCCCGATAAACGTTGATAAAGCAGCGCCCCCGTCCAAAATGTCGGTGCAAAGCCTGGATACCCCGAGGAGGCGTTGCAGAAATAGAAATTGTTGAGGGATGTTTCATGATTTAGTCGATCGACCCCCATGTTGCGAGGCGTCAGGCTGGAACCGTAGGAATTACCGTTAGGACACCAACAGAAGCGCTCGTTAGTCGTCGGACTTCCGGTAATATGAAAGACCATGTGTTTGCGGAAATTCGGAACATATAGCACGTCTAAATGAGTTGTGCAAAAGCCTCGTATTTTTTCAAGTTAGGATTATTAAAAAGCTTAAAATCAAAGAAAAACTCGAATAATCGTTTAACGATGGAGAAGTTTGTACAGATGTGATAAAAACGCCGAATA
>NZ_JANMZH010000843.1:0-1674 GCF_031383065.1 Microcoleus sp. OTE_8_concoct_300
AATTGCGTAAATCCCAAAATAGCATTGAGAGGAGTACGGAGTTCGTGGCTCATATTGGACAGGAACATACTTTTGGCTCGGTTGGCTGTTTCTGCGGCTTCTTTAGCTTGCTGAAGTTCCAACTCCGCTTGTTTGCGATCGTTAATGTCAATTAAATATCCCAACATTTCCACTGGTCTACCTGCAGGATCTCGAATTAGTCTGAGTTGACCGAGTATCCAGCGATAAACCCCATCTGAGCGACGAAGACGGTATTCATGGAAATAAAAATCATTGACGAATAGATTGGCTAAGCCATTAATTACTCGTTCTCGATCATCTGGGTGTAAGTTATGCACCCAAAATTCAGAATCTTCTAAAAACACAATGCTTTCATAGCCCAATACATCTTTGATATTTTCGCTGATGAACGTTGGTCCATAATTGCCACTAGGTTTACAGCTAAAAATAACGACGGGGCTGTAGTTCAGAAGAAAGTTGAGGCGATTTGTGGTAGCCTGCAAAGCTTGCTCAGCTTGTTTCAGTTCTGTCACATCATCCTGAACAGCAACATATACGGTTCCATATTCAGGATGCTCAAACCTAGACGTATGAACCCTGCACCAAAAAAGTCTTCCATCTTTTTTCTTATTGCAGACTTCATATTGTGCTTCTCCGTTCTGATCAATTTGAGTGACAATATCTACAACGCTTGCGTCTGGTGTAACCTCTTTATCGACATAATTCAAGACACCAACGGGTTGACCTGCGAGTTCGCCATCTGTGTAGCCAAACAGAGCGTCAAATTTGGGATTGGTGTAGACGATCGTGAGGTCTGATGCTTTGACTAAACACACGCCACCTGCCATGTTATTCATAATAATGCTTTGCAGTTCGAGTGTCTTTTGAGCTTCTTTTCGAGCCGTAAAGTCTTGAATTTGAGCAAGAATATGCAGTGGATTTCCATGCTCATCTTGTACTACCGATCCATTCAGCAGAATCCAAATAATATGTCCTTGCTTATGGAAATAACGTTTTTCTCGTTGGTAAGTTGACATCGTTCCTGCTAATAGCTTACGTTGATTGCTAAGATCCTCTTCTAAATCTTCGGGATAGGTAATGTCTTGAAAAGTTAGTGTTAACAACTCTTCAGAAGAGTAGCCAACAATCTGGCATAGGGCAGGATTGACTTTAAGCCAATGCCCATCGAGGGAAAGGATCGCTATGCCGATTGAGGCATCTTCAAATGCATGGCGAAACTGCTCTTCACTGTTTCGTAAAGCCACCTCAATTTGTTTGCATTCGTTTTCAGCCCGCTTGCGCTCATGGATCTCCTTCTCTAAGGCTTGATTGGCCACAATAAGTTGAGCTGAACTAGGTAAAGCTAAGGCTGATGGAATTAACAAGACTAGCTCAGTTGCAGTATATATAGAAATCAGAGCAGTAATAGCTTTAATTCCTCCAGAAAGCCAATAAGTAGGAAACCAAAGCGTCCAAATATCCATGATATGAGTTGTACCGCAGGCAATTATGAAGGCGCCAAACAGAAAAAACACTTTCTGAAATGGAGTATCTTGGCGCTGTCGCACAAAGTAGATTAGCATGATGGGGATGGAGTAGTAAGCTAAAGCAATTAAACCATCGGATAAAATATGTAATCCTACTAAGTTTGTTTGCCAGAGATAGCAGTGACCG
>NZ_JANMZH010000844.1:0-1674 GCF_031383065.1 Microcoleus sp. OTE_8_concoct_300
AATTGCGTAAATCCCAAAATAGCATTGAGAGGAGTACGGAGTTCGTGGCTCATATTGGACAGGAACATACTTTTGGCTCGGTTGGCTGTTTCTGCGGCTTCTTTAGCTTGCTGAAGTTCCAACTCCGCTTGTTTGCGATCGCTAATGTCAATTAAATATCCCAAGATTTCCACTGGTTTACCGCCAGGATCTCGAATTAGTCTGAGTTGACCGAGTATCCAGCGATAAACTCCATCTGAGCGACGAAGACGGTATTCATGGAAATAAAAATCATTGACGAATAGATTGGCTAAGCCATTAATTACTCGTTCTAGATCATCTGGGTGTAAGTTATGCACCCAAAATTCATCATCTTCTAAAAACGCAATGCTTTCATAGCCCAATACATCTTTGACATTTTCGCTGATGAACGTTGCTCCATAATCGCCACCAGGTTTACAGCTAAAAATAACGACGGGGCTGTAGTTCAGGAGAAAGTTGAGGCGATTTGTGGTAGCTTGCAAGGCTTGCTCAGCTTGTTTCAGCTCTGTCACATCCTCCTGAACGGCAACATATACAGTTCCGTATTCAGGATGCTCAAACCTGGATGTATGAACCCTGCACCAAAAGAGAGTGCCATCTTTTTTCTGATTGTAGACTTCATATTTTGCTTCCCCATCCCGCTCAAGTTGAGCAACAACATCTTCAACGGTTTCGTCGGGTGTAACCTCTGTATCGACGTAATTTATTACACCAACAGATTGACCGGCGAGTTCACCCTCTGCATAGCCAAACATCGCATCAAACTTGGGATTGGTGTAGACGATCGTCAGATCTGATGCTTTGACTAAACACACGCCACCTGCCATGTTATTCATAATAATGCTTTGAAGTTCTAGGGTCTTTTGAACTTCTTTTCGAGCGGTAATTTCTTGGATCTGAGCAATAAAATGCAGGGGATTTCCCTGTTCATCTTGTACTAGCGAGGCATCAAGAAGAATCCAAACCATATGTCCTTGTTTATGGAAATACCGTTTTTCCATTTGGTAATTTGAAATTGTTCCTGCTAATAGCTGATGTACATAACTAAGATCCAGGTCTAAATCGTCAGGATGGGTAATATCTTGGAAAGTTAACCCTAACAACTCTTCTGAGGAGTAGCCAATAATCGGACATAAGGCAGGATTGACTTTAACCCAGTGCCCATCAAGTGAAACGATCGCCATTCCAATTGACGCATTTTCAAACGCATTGCGAAACTGCTCTTCACTGTTTCGTAAAGCCACCTCAATTTGTTTGCGTTCGTTTTCAGCCCGCTTGCGCTCGTTGATTTCCTTCTCTAAGGCTTGATTGGCCACAATAAGTTGAGCTGAACTAGGTAAAGCTAAGGCTGATGGAATTAAAAACATTAGCTCAGATGCAGTATATATAGAAATCAGAGCAGTAATAGCTTTAATTCCTCCCGAAAGCCAATAAGTAGGAAACCAAAGCGTCCAAATATCCATGATATGAGTTGTACCGCAGGCAATTATGAAGGCGCCAAACAGAAAAAATACTTTCTGAAATGGAGTATCTTGGCGCTGTCGCACAAAGTAGATTAGCATGATGGGGATGGAGTAGTAAGCTAAAGCAATTAAACCATCGGATAAAATATGTAATCCTACTAAGTTTGTTTGCCAGAGATAGCAGTGACCG
>NZ_JANMZH010000572.1:0-6873 GCF_031383065.1 Microcoleus sp. OTE_8_concoct_300
GTTCTGTTTGCCTTTTTTATGTCCATTTTTATTGATCTCAGTTGACAGGCAGTCAGGACATTGCATAAGCTGGGATTTCACTCAGTTTGATTTTTTTGGCGCTCGCACTATTAAATGATCATACCTTAATTCACCAACGCCCATTTTTTAACTGAAGCTCCTTGGAATGCCGAGCTTGTTAATGAGCGACGGTGGGAGGTAATGCAACAATGCAGTCAAACTAAAATTAGGAGGGGATTCACTCTAATAATAGATGACTCAGGTCATAGAAAGAGTGGTACATCAACTGCCGGAGTTGGCAGACAATATATCGGGCTTCTTGGCAAAACGGATAACGGGGTAGTCTTAGTAACGACACATTTATATGATGGGGTAAAAAGTTTGCCATTAGATGTATCATTATACCAACACGCGAGTTCATTACCACAAGGAAAAGCAGCTCCAGAATTCATAAAAAAACCAGATATAGCTTTAAAGTTGATTGACAAATGCTTAGAAAGGGGAGAGCGGCCGGGAGTAGTTGTGATTGATGCAGGCTATGGTAATAATAGTAGGTTTTTGCAAGAGTTAGAGGCCCGGAAATTAAGATACATAGGAGGATTAGCGAAAAACAGAAAAATATTAGTTCAACTAGAACATGGACTAGAACGAAAAGAGATTAGATTAGATGAACTAGCAAAAAGCCTGAATTCAGAGGGTTTTACTGCGATTCAACTAAAGCTAGAAAAGCCAAAAACCGTGTGGGTAGCAACTATCGAAGTAGAATTATCAACAATGTCAGAGTCAAAAACAGTAGCTATCGTCATGAATGCTGCGACTCTTTCGACCGCGACAGAAGTAGATTATTTGATTACTAATGCTAGCAGAGAGAAAGCAACAGGTGAATGGATAGTAACGACTTACTCCCAACGTAATTGGGTGGAGGTATTCTATCGTGAAGCTAAGGGTTGGTTAGGGTTAAAAGAGTATCAAGTAAGAGGGGAGAGAAGCCTTTATCGACATTGGATACTGGTGTTCTGTGCTTACAGTTTTATTGTTTGGCATACCTTAACTGGTGGACTGAGACGAAGATGGGCTAACCAAACATTAGAGACATTTACTGATGCCTTAGAAGCTTTTAGAACAGCTATATCTTATAGATTTGTGCGCTGGTTGCAAGAAAATATGGACGTATTTACGGCTTATAAAGCCAGTTTGGGCTTTATTTGGGCTTAATTTTTGTTTAAGTCCCGTTTACAGCTTATTGCACTGCGAAACAAAGGTTATCTGTAGCAATCGCTCGGAGCCAATGGGGATGTATTAAGCTGTTCACGATCGCTCTAATTTGGCAGAAAAGAGCCATTCCCTTAAAAAGAGTGTTTGTTACCAAAATTAGGAAACAGTAACTTATCAGAACAAACCTTGGCTCTACAACAAGTCTTACCATTACTTAAAGAATATAAAGTCATCGTTTTAGGAGACCGTGAATTTTGTTCGGTAGATTTGGGAAACTGGCCGGGGACAAAGGGTGTATCTTTTTGTTTAAGGCTGAAAAAGAATCATTGTCTAGAAACAGAAAACTTAATCTGGCAAGGTTTAGACCAATTAGGAGTAGTCCCCGGGACTTCGTTATATTTCCAAGGAGTGAGGGTGAGAAAAACTCTCCCAGTAGCCGGATTTGATATCGCCTGTAAATGGAAACGCGACTATCGGGGACTAAAAGTAAAAGATGCCTGGTTTATTCTCACAGATTTAGGCTCTTTGCCAGTAGCGCTCGCAGCTTATAAAAAACGGATGGGAATAGAAGAAATGTTCCGAGATTGTAACGACAAGAGGCTATAATCTAGAAGGAAGTGGTCTCAAGGGAGACCGACTCATAAAAATTATTTTATTAATAACGCTCGTTTACAGCTCAGCTATATTTCAAGGCACCGAAATTCAGAAAAAACAGCTACAAAAATATGTATCTCGCCGTAAAGACAAGCGCCAGGAATACCGTAGAAGGAGCATATTTGGTATCGGTCAGGATGGAGAAGAGTGGGCAAATTATCTCGATCGATATTCGTTAGAAGTCCAAGAGTTAATGAAGTTAACCCGTAATAAACGTCGCTTTTACCAACAGGGTATACGGGCTGCAACCTTGATTAAGTCTAGTTCCTAGCCCTCTTTGTCACCCTCCCAGCAGGCCAGCACATGAAAAGTCATAAAAGCTCATCAAAGCGCATCAAGCCGATCGCTCTTCGGTTCTGTCGCTGGTTGTCTCTTGTCAGCAAAATCGGAGGAGACAACCAGGATCGAGCACATAAAATCGCATAAAATCGCATGAAAATACATATTTCAGCCCTCTGATTTTTCCTTGCAAACCACGGATTAATCAGATGCGCGAGGCTTGCTGGGTAGCTTGATCGCCACGATTAATCCCCGGTAAGTCGGTAGAGAATTGCGCTTATTTTGACTTATTTTTACTTTTAAGTCCGATTGCCCGCAACTCCCCAGCAAATCTGGGACTGGATTCGATGGAGATTATTCCCAATCCAAAATTTAAAACCCACATTCCGCAAAGCGTCAAGTGTCACACTACGGCAAAGCGTCAAGTGTCACACTACTTAAGGCATTGGAGTAACTTCAATCTAGAAATTTCAGGAAGTAACGCTTATAGGGGCGAAGTTTGGCTTTAAGTTGAGCCAAAATTTTCTGCGACCATGTGACTTTTGTGATTTCTGTATGGTAGTCCCTATCTATCGCTACTTCTTTAGGATGGGTGAGGGGAAAATTAAGGGAATAAGTCCGACCAACTACCCTCTGCCGCCTCGACTTCGTATGGGTAGCCTTGGGGCCAAAGCCAAGGTTGGACACTAAATTTACAGAAGGCACGATAGCCAGTCCAGAATGGGACAGGATGGCAAAATACCATGACCAATCCCAAGTATCTACCTTTTGTTGGTAAGCTTGTTCAAATCGCCACACCATTCCCATAAAAAGAGCATCTTCTGGCATAAATGCCCGAATTTTCCGCTTTACTGCTGGAATAGCCCACGCTTTGATGTTGTGGTCATAATAGCGCCAAGCCCGTGACCAGGAAGCCCATCCCCAAACTGGGCTGGGCCAATAAGAGAAGTGATAACTCTGACTATCTGGCTTCCATCTTCCTAACCCAATAGTTCCTAGGATGGTCATGATGCGCTCGTCATCCTGATATTTCTCCAATAACTCCTCGCAGTATCTGAAGAAACTAGGGTGGGGCAAGCAGTCATCCTCAAGGATGATCGCTCTATCAACAGTGTCAAAAACCCAGTCTAATCCACTCGCTACGCGCCGTCCGCAGCCTAGGTTGACATCAGCATAATTTTTCATGACTTGGCAATCCCAGTCAACCTGCTCAATGATAGACCGAGCTGCCGCGCAGTCTCTAACATCCTCTGGCTGGTCTGGGCGAGGTCCGTCAGCCACGACCAAAAGCTGGGGAGGCTGGGCTTGGCGAATGGCTTGAAAAACTTTCTCTGTCGTATCGGGTCGGTTGAAGATGAAGAAAGCAACGGGAGTTTTCATTGACTGTCCTCCTGGTATAACCGTTTGAAAAGAGCTTGAAACGGGGCGAGTCCATATTTACCAACTAATCGGACTGGTCGGATTAGGTAGTAAAGAAAGTGCAGGGTGCAGGGTAGTGGAAGAAACGCTTGGTCAGCTTCGTTTGGAGTTAACCCGTAGAGAAGTCTATGCAACTGTCCTTCGCTCACGGATAAGTGGTAGAGAGCGGTTGCCCAGAGATAGAAAGGGTGACGTTGAGAGTCTGGCTCAGAGAAAGGATTTTTGCAAAACTGGGTGGCAAGCCACTTGATTAGGGGAGCTTGCTTTACGCTTGACAAAACAGAAGCGGGAACGGGAGCTTTTAAGAGGGTGTTAGCCAGCACCAAGCCAAAGTCGAGAATTCGCTCAACTTTCAACCTCCTAGCCTGCTCTGTTAGGGACTGCCAATTCATCTGCGGGTGGGAGCTAATCAGGGCTGCCACGTCACAAAGTCGGCTGAGCTGATTCCAACCTTCCCTCTCTCCCTCTACACAAAGTATCAACAAATGAGTTTCCGGTGAAAAGGTTTGTATCCCTCTTTTGTCACTCTGGGAAATTAAAAATGAGAGCCAAATTTTCAACTGTAGATAGATCAAGGATTTGAGCATTTATTTTCTAACAGAATGGCTGAAATCAAGGGTTTTGGTAAAAGTCTTATGCTATAACCATCCCCGATTATTTTATGCCGAATAGGACATATTTACTTGTTTTTATTCCGGATAGTATTCGATCTTTTTCCGAGTTGTTTTTTAAGACCTCGGCGGCTTTCTTAATCTTTTTTCTAGCTCGATCTAATTCTTCATTTACTTGCTTCATAACATGAAATCTATCGGCCACCACTTCTGCTTGTGGCATTAAAGCTTCGGAGACATTTTTATAAGGCTTCCACATATCTATACTGACTTCTTCTATTTGCTCTAAAACTTCCTCTCCCCAGGCTTTTAGGTATTTTTTTATTTCTACTTGAGTTCGATTTGTGACCATTCCTACTATAATTTTTTTATCGATATCTACTAAAACTACACAATAATTTTTCTGTCCCTTTACTAAAGCAATTTCATCAATTCCTAGCCTTTTTAATCCTGATGGTTTTTGTCCGCTCAATTCCTTTCCCCATTCTTTTAACATGGTTTCTATTTCTTGTTCGCTAACTCCATTCCTTTGAGCCACATTTTTGATATCGCTTTCTAATAATTCTGACAAAATCTTTTTTTTCAACCTCTCTGTATAGGTTCTAGTTTTTTTAACAAATTCTAAGTCTTCACTAAATTTTTTGGGACAACCTTCACACCTCATCTGACGGCGATTTACTTGTAAATATACTTTTTGCTCTCCAAACGGCAAATCCCTCACTACATAATAATGATTTTGATGGAGTTTATCAGTTTTCTTCCCACAGTCGGGACAAATGGCTTTTTTGTTGTTATTATCTAAGTAAATTGTGATTCCTATATTTTCAATAATCTGATAATTTTTGACTGTCACTCCCTCAATATTAAGGAGTTTGGTCATTAGATGAAGTTGAGGATTGGAAGCCATAGGTATAAGTTTTATTTTAATTTTAATAAAATAAAACTTTATTAAACCACAAAAAGCCCTGTAAGTCAATATATAATTGCTTTGCCAGCGCCTAATTTTTAGATTTTATAGTTAATTTTTATAAAAATTATTAACTTTTTTACATAGTAGGTTCGGTAGAGCCAATACTGTTGATATTTCCAGTATTTACTGTTTTGCGGGTCTTCTACTAGTACGTCTAGGGGAAGTGTGCGCCATAAATCAAACCATTGAGGACGTTTTGCATCCAGGAGATTTCGCATCTCTTCGTAAGAATAACCCAGTTGAAGGAATTTTTCCACTCCTAAAAATTCTAAATAATCATTTACTATTCTCCACACTTGAGGATTGTCTAGAGCCATAATCCATTTATCTAAATTTTGGGAATCTGGTTTGGTGTCCTGGTAAACCTTATTCTGATCTCCGTATCTCCAAACAGGCTGATCTTTTGCCCTTCCATAATCTATCATTTCTGGTGAAAATTGAAGTCCTAACCAGCTACAAATCTTATTTACTTCCGATTCGGGATTCAACAGTAACCATTCATAATGTAATACCATGCAGTTATTATTTAATAAGTTGATACCATCGATTAATCGAGCGGGAGCTTCTAACAAATCTTGCTTATACAGATGGAGTTTAAAGTAGTTGTCTTGCGTCCAAGTATTGATCATCGAACATAAAACTGCTAAAGGATTTCGCAGCAAAATAATAAAATGCGCTTCGGGAAAAGTTTTGTAAAGTTCAGATATTATCAAATAGTAGCGCGGTGTTTTATCCAAAAAATAACTTTTTCCTGAACTGGTGGCTGCACAGTTATACAAGTAAGAATACATTCGGCGCAAACCATTGAAATAAGCTTCTTTCCCATCTGGTAATTCGTCCACAAAACCTTCAACAGCATTCCTAGCCCATTGAGCATTATAATCTACTTCATATCCCTCTGAGCGCAGAGCATATAAAGGATGAAGCATTAACCAAGGTTCAGAAACTGTATGAATTTCACAGTTGCTGCCCAACATCCGTTGTGTTAATGTTGACCCAGCACGAGGCTGAGAAATTAAAAATATTAGGTTTTTGCCTTGTAAGAGACTCTGTTCAGAAAATCCAAGTGTCATATTTTTTTATTTTTACTGATGCTTTCACCATATATTCCTGTCAATTTAACGCCAAACAACCAAACGCTTCTGTCACAAAATTCTCTAAAGTATAATTTTCCCTATTCCCGATCGCACTTTCGTAACCCATTCTACTACAACCTCAAATAACCACCTCTACATATCCGTCTAAAACTAATTCCCGATCAACAGAAACATCACCTAACAGCAATTTTTCAACTCCCTGTCGCTCTAGGACAACCTACTCCTAAAAATGGTTTCTCAGAAGCTTACCACAAAAGAGGGTAATTTTTGCCCGATCGCCCCCAATGAACTCCAAATGCACTCAAGCCGTTGCTTTCCCAAGGATATCAGACTTCAGCCCTCTGAGGATGTTCCCGCACGCACCAGGCATTATGCACAAGCGATTGGTGCGAAGCGCTAGGTACTCTAGCTTGGCGTAATAAATTTATCCACCAAATAAATAAGCTATAGACGAACATCTGCCATCGAGTAGACTGGAAGACCGATCGGCGTTGGTGAATTAAGGTATGATCATTTAATAGTGCGAGCGCCAAAAAAATCAAACTGAGTGAAATCCCAGCTTATGCAATGTCCTGACTGCCTGTCAACTGAGATCAATAAAAATGGACATAAAAAAGGCAAACAGAAC
>NZ_JANMZH010000902.1:0-1142 GCF_031383065.1 Microcoleus sp. OTE_8_concoct_300
TGCTTTTTAAGCTATTAACTTATTTTACACTAAGCGGCGTTTATTAACAATATTATTTTCTAATCTAGCATTTTATTTCTAGTTGCGGGTTTAGCAACAAATCCGTTTTGACGAACAATTTTGGTACAAAACCCGTCTTGTTTTAGCGCTGACCAAACTATAAGCTTTTTTCGGACTAAAGCTGCACAAAATCTGGGCGTGTAATGTCGCTCGCCACCACGCCTGTGAGAGTAGCAAGAATTTCGCCAGTAATTGGGATAGTAATTAGAGTTCCGTCAATACCTTGGCTGACTCTAATCTGAGCAAAAGTTAAACCCCGCGACAGTGCAATTAAATCTTCACTATCTTTAAAATCGGCGATTACATCCGCTCCGCCGCCGGATTCTAATACAAAGCGGTCGCGCCCTGCGCCGCCAATTAAAAAATCGTTGCCAAATTCGCCGGAAATCAAATCGTTTCCGTCGCCACCATCTAAATAATCGTTGTCTCTCCCACCATACAAGAAGTCGTCGCCATCGCCGCCGCTAATGCTGTCATTACCCCGATTTCCTCTAAGAGTATCGTTGCCGCCGTTGCCGATTATTGTATCTTCTCCAGCGCCGCCGGTCGCCGTATTGTTGCGATTGTCCCCTGATAAATAATTTGGTTGCAAGGGAGCTAAACCGAATTGCATTTGTCTGATTAATTGCACAAAAGAAAATTCTGGCGCTGTTCTCAAACTCTCTGCACCTGCTCTGGTTCTGATTGCGACTGACACATTTGGAAGGGGGAAATTTATCGCTTGGATAAACTCGTTAAAATCTGAGTCGCTGTTGTTATAAGCAAAGTCTGGGCTGTTTAATTGTTCGATGGAAATTTGCCTCTGGAAGAAATCTGCTGGGGGAGTCGTTAACAAATTTTCGGTTCGATGTTTTGCTAAAACAGTCGAGGGATTAATACTCGGGTCTGTAAAACTTTGGATAAATACTTTCCCTGGTATAAATGCTTCGCCAAACAAGCTGACAAAAACTCTCGCTGCCGCCCTGTTGCCTCAACGCCCTTTCACTCGCCTCGCTGTTGCCGTCGCGCTGCTCACCTTGCTCGGCATTAGTGTGGCTTACTGGCGGCAAAAATCCGCCAGCCAAACTCCGCATTCCGCAATC
>NZ_JANMZH010000952.1:0-1204 GCF_031383065.1 Microcoleus sp. OTE_8_concoct_300
AGACTTGTTAGTATTAAGTGCTTGCAGAACAGCCTTGGGCGATCGGGACGCAGAGTTAGGTTTTGGAGGTTTAGCAGTAAAATCCGGCGCCAAATCTGCTTTAGGCAGTTTGTGGTATGTTGACGATGGAGGCACTTTGGCGCTGATGAGCGAATTTTACCACCAGTTGCGAGGAGCCACAACTAAGGCATCCGCTTTGCAACTGGCTCAACAAGCAATAATGTCCGGTAAAGTGCGGTCCGAAAACGGACACCTAGTAACAACAGGCGGCCAGTTAAATTTACCTGCTAATTTACAACAAGGAAACCAAAATTTTTCTCATCCTTACTACTGGAGTAGTTTCACCATGATCGGAAGCCCTTGGTAAGCGGCCATTTTTATTTTTCAGTCTCCGCTTCTTTTGGACGAAAGTTTCTACAGTAGCGGCAATGCCCGCTGGGAACCGTTGGGGGATTCCCCCCTAAAGAGCCCCAATTTCAACCGCCGAGTGTTCACGGGGGTTTTAACACTATTTCTGCTTCATCACCACCAAAGTAATATCATCAAAAACCTTCATAGTGCCAATATACTGCCACACATCATTAATTACAGCTTCCCGAATTTCAAGGGCACAGCGCTGACGATTTTCAACCACCACTTGCCACAACCTCTTTAATCCGTACTGCGCTTTATTAATATCGAAAGCTTCAGGAATTCCATCAGTATAAAGTACCACCACATCCCCTGGATTTAACTGCACTTCTGAAGAAGCAATAAACTCGCCAATCTCTTCTACTAAGCCAATGGGAAAGCCTAAATCCATCGTATTTATGCACTCCAATTTTCCCTCAGCGCGCACCACAATCATTTCCTCATGTTGTCCGCTTAATTTCAGAACACCTCCGGCATAGTCTAAGATAGCTAGAGACATATTTCTCGGCGAGTCCATGCGCTATTTATTATTAGTTTTGGGCTTTAAGTTGACACGACGAAAGGCATTACCGTCTCCCTACCCGATATCTGTACTTCACTTAACTGAAAACGGCTAAGTAGGTGGTTACAAATAAACATGACATGGGTCGGGCGGGTGAGAGCATTCCTCTACTAGCTTGTATCTCTTGATACTCACGCTTTCGGACCCCTACAAGATAGTATGATTTTTTGCTCTTACCTACTTATAAACACATACATTTTCTTCAGCTTCCCCTCCCATTAATCAGGAATA
>NZ_JANMZH010000953.1:0-12940 GCF_031383065.1 Microcoleus sp. OTE_8_concoct_300
ATTGCTGTATTTGGTTGTCAATGTTCGGATGATGTTTCTATTATTAACGGTCTTCTTAATGTTTGTAAAGGGGTTTAACGACAGTAAAACTGATTGAAGTCATCAGGAAAGCTGATTAAATGATTGACAGGGGCGATCGCCCCCGCGCTAAAAGATATGCCAGGGCGCTCTTCGGCGCACCTCAACCCTAACGAACGGGAGCGATGGGAGGTGGAGAAGGTAGAGAAACAGGAGCGAGGGCAGGTGGAGAGACTGGTCTGCGAGGAGGTGAACCACTGCTGAACTGCTGGAGTTGCTGCGGGGTGAGCGATCGCAAAATTCTCAGTCCGAGAGTGTCTTCGGAGATGCTTAAAGCGTAGGAGGGCTGCAAATACGGGCGGAAATTTGATTTGTTGTTCAAATAGGTTTCCATGAAAGCTAGGCTCAGTCCGCTGACGTAGCGACGGGCTAAAGCTGGTTCGGGCCCGATCGCCTCTGCTGGTGGCAGAAAGAGGCTTTGAGGGGAGTCCTCGATCGTTGAGAAGTGAGTCCCGTTGTTCATCAGTACCAGATATTTGTTGGGCGATGTCAGCCAAGTGAACGGTTGAATTTGTTCGAGCAAAGCGGGGGCGACGGTATCGGCGCTGCCTGCGATGATCATGACTGGGATTTTGATTTGGCTGAGGTTTGTGTCTCCGAGAATGCTACTGACGATCGGGTTGATGGCGATCGCCGCTTTGACGCGCGGGTCCCCGAAATTGTACTGGTTGCGCTCTAGGCCGCGGGCGCGGCACTGCAACAGCAGGGAGAGGTTCCAAGTTTCGTTTTCGAGCTGACAGTCGTTCTCTAGCTGTGCAAAATTAATCCCCGCCCCGGCTAAAGCTAAAGCCGTATAGCCACCGAAAGACTGACCGATGACGCCGACTCGCTGCAAGTCGAGCTGCCCTTGGTAGGCCGGATCGGTTGTAGAAAGTTTGGTTAAATAATCGAGCAGGTCTTTGATGTCGAGGGGGCGATTGATAAAT
This sequence comes from Microcoleus sp. OTE_8_concoct_300, assembly GCF_031383065.1. Classification (NCBI taxonomy): domain Bacteria; kingdom Bacillati; phylum Cyanobacteriota; class Cyanophyceae; order Oscillatoriales; family Microcoleaceae; genus Microcoleus; species Microcoleus sp. OTE_8_concoct_300. The sequence goes on from NZ_JANMZH010000953.1 coordinate 1,005, forward strand.
TCTGCTGGTTCTGCTAGTTCATTGGTTCTGCCTGTTACTAAGTTTTGGATTTGTTGGGCGTTGCTGCCGGGGTGTTCGGGGACGGCGACAGCAAAGCCGTAGGAGGCTAGGTGTTTGGCTAAATACTGGAAGGAAATGCGATCGGAACCTAAACCGTGGGAAATTACTACTACTGGGGCCGGTTGCGGGCTCCGCTGTGGCAAGTAAATGTCCATATTAAACGTGCGATCGCGATTCGGACTCGTCAGAGTTACCGATGATTTTTTCCAAGTATAGGGGCCCGGTAGCTGGGGCTGCAGCATTACGGCGGGCGGTATGGTGGGTTCTAAGGCTGCTTGTGCTTCCGACAACTGGGCGACTCCGGCGATCGTCTGATTGGAACGGTTGATCAGCGATGTCAGCTCGTTGGCTATACCCAAGCCGCGGGTGATGTCAATCCTGATACCGTAAGTGGGGAATTTCCGCAGCACGTTGACGATTGTCAGGCCTTCTGGATCCGAGGCTGCTAAAATCAGGGCGGCTCGGATGGCATAAAATCCCGGCTGCCGAGCTTTGGTTTGAATTAGTCTACCGAAGCGTCTCAGCAGCACTTCTCCTTGAGGCGTGTAGAGGAATTGGGCGATAGTCACATGGCTGATTTCAGCTTTCGCTTGCAGGGCGCTGCGAATCTCAGCTAGCTGAGATTCATTGGCGTACTGAGCGAAGCCGTCCAAGTTCGAGTCTATTTGGCCTTCTTTGGCGAACAGTGCCAGGGATTCGATCGGCACAGATACTTCTACCGGCCCGTAAGTTACGTAAATTCGCTCGGCTCCCAAAGCCGGTGCGGCGGTGCAAACAGCCGTGAATGCAAACAATCCTAAGTATTTTGGGGCGAGCAACCGCCGAGTGCGAAGGGCAGCAGTGGAGAGACTTGGAAACAAACAGTTCATAACTTTCACACCTAGGACTTCTAATAATTAGTCGGTGAAACGAGGTAATTTTTTTTACCAAGATTTAATGCCCAAAAATCGCTCTGTTACTTCGGAAATTAGGTTATCTTGGGAAGCATAGCCTAAAAGTAATTTTCTGACTTGACAAGGCTAGCTGAAATTTAAAATTCAACCCCGAGGGGTTAGTCGATTTGAAATTTTAGACGGAGGCGTGAGACGTTTGGCGAGCGCGAGCGTCGAGTCGCGCGAGCGTCGAACGATTTGAGATTTTAGATTTACTCAACAGATGAATCTGGGAGCTTGAACAAGAGTGTAAAATTTTGGGAGCTTCACGACTCCTGTCGGCGGCTTGTATACGTCTTTGGGCGAGGGGTCAAACCTAATGGAATGCCGATTGATTACTTTTTCAGCTATGCAAGATATTTTCGATCAAGTTTGTAACTACAGTCTGAGTGAGAGGATTTATGATGTTCAATGCAACTGCTATCCTGATTGACGCTTTTGTTCAAGAGCTGCAGGCCGGCTACCGTCGCACCTACGGCAAGTACAAGCCTGACTACCCTGAAATTATCGCCTGGGCAGGGACTATGGCTCTGGAAAATATCGCTAACTGCGATGCTCTATACCACAATGTGGAACATACAATGCTGGTGGCTTTGGTAGGACAAGAGATTCTCCGCGGCAAGCATATTCGCGAAGGAGGAGTGTCGCCGGAAGATTGGCTGCACTACCTGATCTCACTGCTGTGCCACGATATCGGCTACGTCAAAGGTGTTTGCCGCCAAGACCAAGAAGCTGTGGGACTCTACGCTACGGGTATTGACGGGGGCATGGTTCCTGTGGCTATTGGCGCCACTTCTGCCAGTTTAACTCCTTTTCATGTCGATCGAGGAAAACTCGTAATTGACGAACGCTTCGGTGGCCACACATTAATTGATGCCGAACAAATCAAGCGCAATATTGAATTGACTCGCTTCCCAGTTCCTGCTAGCGAAACTCATCAAGACAGAAACAATTATTCTGGACTCGCTAGGGCCGCCGATTTGATCGGTCAGTTGAGCGACCCCAATTACCTGCGAAAAATAAGTGCTCTGTTCTACGAATTTGAGGAAGTCGGCACTAATAAAATCTTGGGCTACAAGTCGCCGGGAGATTTGCGGCAAAATTACGCCAAGTTTTATTGGAATGGAGTTTTTCCCTACATTCCAGCAGCTTTGAACTACTTGGAATTGACCCAGGGAGGCAAACAGATTATTGCCAACCTCTACGCCAACGTATTTCAGGTAGAACACGCTGAACCGCTCGCTTTCAAGCATAATGCTCAAGACTTCATCAAATCTGGCTCCACTAGCAACTTGAACGGCGAAAAAGATGGTGAGAATCTTCAACCTTCCAGGTCCGGAGAAAACAAGAAATTTACCGAGTTTCCCAACTTGAATTTGTAATGATTTACGCGCCGAATTCGGCAGCTATAAAGGCGAGTCAGTCGATTTGAGATTTGAGACTTCGGCGTGAGACGTTCGGCGAGACGTTCGGCGAGCGCGAGCGTCGAAGGATTTTAGATTTACTCCCCAGATGAATCTGGCAGCTTGAACTATGGTCGAAAATTTTGGGCGGATGGCGACTCCTGTTGTTCACAAGTATCCGTTTTTGGGCGGGGTTATAATTAGGATAACTTTTGATTTTCTAGTTGCTGGCTTTTTTTTAGCTCAAATTGAAATTGATCATCTCAAATCTAAAATCTCTCGGGCAGCAGAGAGGTTGCTCGCTCCTTTTTTTTGAGCTAAAATCGAGAGTAATAATCAAAAATCGAAAATCGAAAATCGAAAACCTTAAATCGATATGGCAGCAAAGATTCAGCAGCAAATTCAACAGTTGAGGCAGCAGCTACAGGAAGCTAGCTATGCTTATTATGTTCTCGATGCGCCGATTATGCCAGATGAGGTGTACGATCGACTTTATCGCCAGTTGCAAGAATTAGAATCAGATTATCCTGAATTAATTACTGCGGAAAGTCCGACTCAGCGCGTGGGAGAACAGCCGGCCACTCAATTTTTTAGCGTCAAGCACAATATTCCTCTCTACAGTTTGGAAAATGCTTTTAATTTTGAGGAATTTGGTAAATGGCAGGAACGCTGGCAAAGAGTAGCACCCTCCCTAACCCCCGGTCAAGAAGGAAATGCACCCCCCCTAACCCCCCCTTATCAAGGGGGGGGACAAGAGGGAATAACATCTTCCATTAGCAATAAGGAAAACAGGGAAATTACTCCCCCCCTTAGCAAGGGGGGGTTGGGGGGGGTTTCCTATGTTTGCGAGTTAAAAATTGACGGTTCTGCTTTAGCCTTAACCTATAAAAATGGGGTTTTAGTTCGCGGTGCGACCCGGGGAGACGGCATAGCCGGAGAGGAAATTACTCAAAATGTCAAAACTATTCGCTCGATTCCTTTAAAGCTCAATTTAGATAATCCGCCTCCTGTTGTGGAAGTGCGGGGAGAGGCTTTTTTGTCTTTAGCTGTGTTTGAGGAAATTAATCGGGAACGGGAAAAAGCGGGGGAACAATTGTTTGCTAATCCTCGCAATGCTGCAGCGGGTACGCTGCGGCAGTTGGATTCTAAAATTGTGGATAAGCGACGGTTGGATTTCTTTGCTTATACTCTGCATTTAGATCGGGGTAACGAGGGTAACACCCAGTGGGAATCGTTGGAATTGTTGCGACAAATGGGGTTTAAGGTGAATCCCCATCGCAAAATTTGCTATTCTTTGGATGAAGTTCGCGAGTATTACGAATATTGGGATACTGAGCGGCGGAATTTGCCTTACATGACGGATGGGGTTGTTGTTAAGATTAATTCGGTTTTACTGCAAAAACAATTGGGTTTTACTCAGAGGTTTCCGCGTTGGGCGATCGCCCTGAAGTATCCCGCTGCCGAAGTCCCTACAATAGTAGAAGCTGTCACCGTACAAGTAGGGAGAACCGGGGCTCTGACTCCTGTAGCGGAACTCAAACCGGTGCAGTTGGCGGGGACGACCGTTTCGCGGGCTTCTCTCCATAATAGCGATCGACTTTCCGATCTTAACCTGCACATTGGCGATACTGTAATTGTCAGAAAAGCTGGCGAGATTATACCAGAAGTTGTGCGAGTTTTGCCGGAACTTCGCCCCCAAAATGCTCAACTTTTCCAAATGCCTAGTTGCTGTCCCGAATGCGAACAGCCTGTGGTTCGGGAAAAGGGGGAGGCCGTTACTCGCTGCATCAATACATCTTGTCCAGCGATTTTGAGGGGTTCACTGATTCATTTTTGCAGCCGGGATGCTCTGGATATTAACGGTGTTGGGGAAAAGTTGGTGCAGCAGATGGTTGATAGCAATCTGGTGCATTCTGCAGCGGATTTGTACGATTTGACTGCGGAAAGATTGATGAGTTTGGAACGCATGGGTAAGAAGTTAGCAGAAAAGTTGGTAAGTGCGATCGCCAATTCCAAAACTCAACCTTGGTCGCGGGTATTGTATGCTTTAGGAATTCGCCATGTCGGCAGCGTGAATGCTCAATTGCTGACAGAAAGATTTACCAATGTCACAGATTTAGCCTCTGCATCAGCCGCAGCTATTGAAGGCGTTTACGGTATTGGACCAGAAATTGCTCAATCTGTTTATCAGTGGTTTCAAGTGCCGGCAAATCAGAGTTTGATTGAACGCTTAATTGCTGCGGACTTGCAATTACAGTCAGAAGTCAAAAGTCAAAATTCAGCAGAGATAAGTTTACCTCTAGCGGGCAAAACATTTGTAATTACCGGAACTCTGCCTAGTCTGAAACGAGATGAAGCCAAAGATTTGATTCAAAAAGCGGGAGGAAAAGTTACAAATTCTGTTAGTGCTAAAACTGACTATGTAGTTGTGGGAGAAGATGCGGGTTCTAAGTTGGAGAAGGCTCTATCTTTGGGAATAGCTCGAGTTTCGGAATCCGAGTTATTGTCCATGCTATAGCCGAAGGAAGAGGGAAGAAGCCATTAGTCATTAGTCATTAGTCATTTGTTATTTTATTGCCAATGCTTTTCGGCCCCATGCTTTTGGGCCCCATTCTCCATGCCAATGCCCAATAATTAATAACCAATAACCAATAACCAGGAAGAAATGTAAGATATGAAATCAAGAATTATGCAATCCCTCAAAGGGAATAAAAAGCGCGATCGCGGGGGAGTATCCCTCCAAGGGATCGATATTTGCAGTCATTGGGTGCTCCAGAGCCCAGTTTCTGAATATACATACTCTTCTCTACCGGCTATTCTCAAAAACAGGCAGGATGCCTGTTCCACAAAAAAGAGTTAAATGTTCCTGTGGGCCGTTGCTCCCAGCCCGCCCATGAGTACAGGCTACTTTTGCTAAAATTTTGTATAATTTGTAAGAATGCTCGATCGCAACTTCCAGCTTAGCCAAATCCCAGCAATCATAGGAGATACATTATGTCGGAAATTCCAGCAGAACAAACACAAACAAACTTACCAACTCCAGAAACAACTACCCAAAGCTCACTTTCTGGGGTGGAAAACGTGAAAAACAGTTTGGTAAACGTCCTAAATAGTTGGAAATTGAAAGTAGGATTAGCAGTTGCTGTACTGTTTGCAGTGTTGCTATTTGCTTTCTACTGGCAGCATATAATTGCAGTCGTAGGTATGAAGAGTTGGTCGGCGCGATCGGGAGCTAACCCGATCGAATGTATGGTAAGAGATACTAATAACGACGAGTATGTCAGTTGCAGCGCCCTCCTCGATCAGCAGATTGTCCCTCTTGAGTGCAGTTCGAGTTTGTTCAACATCGGCTGTCGAGTCAATTACGGAACAGCAGCACCAAATCCGAGACAAATCAACCCTAGATAGAGCATCTGTGGGTTAGAGATGATTGTTGAACGAACAGATTTGCTACTTAAAATATGGGACTTACAAAAAAACTCTCACCGTGAAAATACTCCAGCCATAAAGATCGGAAAACTATTGTTTTTCTTGTTGTAAATTAGCAGGTAATGAAAGTTACCTGCTATTGCCATGAGGTACTATCTGTGATAGAGGATGTGCCGCAGTATATTAATGTGAAGATTTCACCTTTAGCATGGGTCTCAAAGCATCCTCCGCTACTATAATGGATCAGTGCGTTTGCTGATAATAATTGCTGACTATCTTTAATAACATTTACCTCTATAATGGAAACCTAAAAATGTTTAAAATTAACGGCTACCAAATTATTACTCAAATCTACGAAAGTATCAACTCCACCGTTTATCGAGGTATCCGCCAACAGGACAACCAAGCCGTCATCCTTAAATTCCTCAAAGAAGACTATCCTACCCCCTCCGAACTGGTTCGCTATAAGCAGGAATATGAAATTACCCGAAATCTGAATATCGATGGAGTAATTAAAGCTTATGAATTAAAACCCTATCAGAGGACCCTGTGTATCATCCTTGAGGATTTTGGCGCGGTATCTTTACAACAGTTGATGAATGAACGTGGGGACTCAGACAGGGGATTATGGCCCCTACAGGAATTTCTGAGAATTGCTATTAAAACGGCAGAAATTCTAAGCAGTATTCACGCGGCGAATATTGTTCACAAAGATATTAACCCGGGCAATATTGTTTTCAACCCAGAAATCGGGCAACTCAAAATTATAGATTTTGGTATTTCTACTCAATTCACCCTCCAAAATCCTACCCTAAAAAATCCTAACGTCTTAGAAGGTACTTTAGCTTATATTTCACCTGAACAAACAGGAAGAATGAATCGTTTTCTAGATTACCGCACCGACTTTTACTCCCTCGGTGCCACTTTTTATGAGTTACTGACAGGAAAGCTCCCTTTTGAAACCACTGATGCCCTGGAGTTAGTGCATTGTCATATGGCTAAAGTGCCAATTTATCCTCATGAAGTTAATCCAGAAATTCCCAAGGCCGTGTCAGATATTGTAATGAAACTGATGGCAAAAATCGCTGAGGAGCGATACCAAAGTGGTTTCGGAATCAAAAATGATTTAGCAGAATGTTTGCATCAGTTACAAACCACAGGAAATATATCTGATTTCTCTTTAGGGGCTCAAGACATTTCCGACCAGTTTCAAATTCCCCAAAAGCTCTACGGACGCGAAGCCGAAGTAGAAGCACTACTAAAAGCATTTGAGCGAGTAGCGGACAATCCCAAATCCCAAATAGAAATGATGTTGGTGGCCGGTTATTCTGGCATTGGCAAATCATCTCTAGTAGCCGAAATTCACAAACCCAATACCCGACGGCGCGGCTATTTCACCGCGGGCAAATTTGACCAATTTCAAAAGAGTATTCCTTACTCGGCTGTTGTCACAGCCTTTAAGGGATTGGTGCGACAACTATTAACTGAAAGTGAAGCAAAACTTGAACAATGGCGCGAAAAACTTAGAGGTGCTTTTGGTGTTAATGGTCAGGTGATTATTGATGTAATTCCCGAAGTAGAACTAATTGTCGGCGCACAGCCACCCGTGCCAGAATTAGGGGCAAGCGATTCGCAAACTCGGTTTAATATTGTCTTCAGTAACTTCATCCGAGCCTTTTGCACAAAAGAGCATCCCTTAGTCATATTTCTCGATGATTTACAGTGGGCAGACTCCGCGACACTCAACTTAATTGAACTGATGATGACAGATGCAGATATGCAATATCTGTTTTTAATTGGAGCCTATCGGGATAACGAAGTTAGCCCAACGCACCCCTTGATGATGACGCTGGATGGATTGCTCAAAGATGGAGCCACTATCAATTATATTACCTTAGCACCTTTAGAACTAGAAAATATTAGCCAACTGATTGCCGATACATTATATAGGGAAACTGATTCGGTAAAACCCTTGGCAGAATTGGTAATGAGGAAAACAGGTGGTAATCCATTCTTTGTCAATCAGTTTCTCCAAACCCTGTACGCGGAAAACCTGATAATTTTTGATTTCCCGGAGCATAGTTGGCATTGGAATATTGACCAAATTGAGGCACAAAATATTACCGATAATGTTGTAGAATTGATGATAGGCAAGTTAAAGAAACTGCCGGCGCTCACACAGCAGCTTTTACGTTTAGCATCTTGTATAGGTTCTTCTTTTTACTTAAACACTCTTGCGATCGTTAGTGAAAAACCGAAAGAGGTAATTTTTTCTGACTTAGTTGTAGCCGTTCAGACCGGATTCATCTTGCCCACATCAGAGTTAGATGAAAACCTATTAATTCAAGATTATAAATTTCTGCATGACCGGGTACAACAAGCGGCTTATGCTCTGATTGATGACAATCAGAAAAAAGCGGTTCATCTTCAAATTGGGCGGCTGTTGCTAGCGAATGTATCTGCTGAGCAACTACCGGAAAAAATCTTTGAAATAGTCGATCATTTAAACTTAGCTTGGGAATTAATAACTGATGAATCGGAACGGGTGGAATTAGCACGATTGAACTTGGAAGCGGGGAGAAAAGCCAAAGCTTCAACGGCTTATGCCGCTGCTTTAGAGCAATATTTTACTACGGGAATAGAGATGTTGCCGGGAGATGCTTGGCAAGAGCATTATGATTTGACCTTTAGTTTATATCGAGAACGGTCTGAATGTGAATATCTCTGCGGTAACTTTGAAAAAGCCGAAGAGTTATTTGATTTGATATTAACTCAGGCTCACTCTAATTTAGAACGAGCAGAAATTCAGAATATGCGCGTAATTTTATATGATAATAAAGGCAAATATTTAGAAGCTATACAAATAGGTTCAGACGCCTTAAACACTTTGGGAGTCAGTTTGCCCACAGCTAATAAAGCAGAAATTTTGTCAGAATTTGAATTAGAGTTACAGTTATACAGAGCTAGTCTCAAAAGAATCAAGATAGCAGAGCTAATTGATGCACCAAAGATGATTAACTCAGAAATAATAGCCTGTATGAAGCTTTTAGAAAATCTTAGTGGACCTACTTATTTTACTAACCCAGACTTGTGTGCTTTGCACTCACTCAAAATGGCAAATCTTTCTATTGAACACGGCAACTCCGAGCCGTCGGCTTATGGTTATGCTTCCTGGGGAGCTATGGCAGGTTCAAGATTCGCTGATTATAAGGTTGGTTATGAATTTGGTCAATTAGGCATGAAGCTGGTCGAGCAGTTTAATAATGCTAGTTTATCTTGCAAAGTTCTCGAGGTGTTCGGTGCTCATATTAATCCCTGGCGAAGCCATCTTAAAAAAGGTTTTCCTATTCTTAGAAAGGGCTACCAAATAGGTGTACAATTTGTAGATATTTGGGCGGGTTATAATTCTTACCATGTGGTTCTCCAAAGAATTATAGCTGGCGAAAACTTTGAGAGTATTCTGGATGAGTCTAACAAATATCTTGAGTTTAACAAGCAAATCAAAAATTCTGCTTTGGTTGGTATTCAGCAATTATATCAGCATTTTATCTTAAATTTACAGGGATTAACCCTGGACAAATTTTCTTTTAGCGATGAGAATTTTGATGAATATCAGTGCCTCCAAATGTGCGAAGAAAAAAAATTTATGACGGGAATAGTGCCGTATAACCTATTTAAAACACAAATTTTATTCCTATATGGAGATTATAAAAATGCTCTGAAAACCGCAAAAAAAAGCGATGAAATTATCGTTTTTATTTCAGGTATACCCAGTCAAGCCGACCATTATATATACTATTCTTTAATTTTAACGGCTCTTTATCCAACTGCTACCAACTCGCAACAGCAGGAATATGAGGAAATTTTAAAAGTCAATCAACAGAAGATGAAAATTTGGGCTGATAACTGTCCTGAAAACTTCCTGCACAAATATCTACTGGTAGAAGCGGAAATTGCTCGCATTACTGGTCAAGAAATAGAATTAACATGGGACTTGTACGATCGCGCTATTGCTTCAGCTCATGAAAATGAGTATATTCAGAATGAAGCTTTAGGTAATGAATTGGCAGCTAAGTTCTGGTTAGGGAAAGGCAAAGAGGAAATTGCCAAACTTTATATGAGAAAAGCGCATTATGGCTACCAACTTTGGGGGGCTAAGCGTAAAGTAGAGGATTTGGAGCAGAAATATCCGCAGTTGCTACCCAAGGTATCGGCCCAGAAACAAACTGATTTGCAGACTACTGCTATTGGCACAGCTTCTTCAACAACTGCAGCAAGTTCAAATATAGACTTGTCCACAGTTATCAAAGCTTCCCAAGTTCTTGCTGGTGCAATTGTCCTTGAGCAATTATTAGCCAGATTAATGAATATTTTGCTGGAGAATGGAGGCGCACAAACAGGTTTACTGATTTTATCAAATAATGGCAAGTTAACTATTGAAGCGACTGGTCAATTCGATCCACCCAAGGTGGAAGTTTTGCAATCAATTGCTGTTGAAGCCGGGGACGATATGCCAGTGGGGATGTTTAAATATGTCGAAAGAACTCTGGAAGATATAGTGCTATCAGAGGCTACGAAAGAAGGTGTATTTATTAGCGAACCTTATGTTGTGAAAAATCAGCCTAAGTCGGTTTTATGTGCTCCTATTATCAATCAAGGCAAATTGCTCGGCCTTCTGTATCTAGAAAATAATTTGACTACTGGGGCATTTACGCTCGATCGTTTAGAAGTCCTTAAAGTTCTATCTTCCCAAGCCGCTATTTCCATTGAAAATGCCTTGCTGTATCGCACCTTAGAAGATCAAGTCCAAGAACGCACAGCTCAACTAGCTCAAGCTAATCAAGAAATTAGCACTCTCAATGAACTCCTGAAAAAAGACAATCTGCGAATGAGTGCGGAACTCGATATTGTCAAACAACTGCAACAAATGGTGTTGCCAAAACAGTCAGAATTAGAGGCAATTGAAGGCTTAGAAATAGCTGGATTTATGGAACCAGCCGATGAAGTGGGCGGCGATTACTACGACGTATTGCAACAGGATGGTCAAGTCAAGATTAGCATTGGGGATGTCACGGGACACGGTTTAGAAAGCGGCGTGTTGATGATTATGGCACAAACGGCTGTCAGGACGCTTCAGAAAATGAACGAAACAGATCCTGTAAAGTTTTTGGATGTCCTCAATCAGACTCTTTATGATAATCTCCAGCGCATGGAGTCCCCGAGAAATATGTCTCTAGCTATATTAGACTATGCCGGAGGTGTCCTGAAATTAAGCGGACAACATGAGGAAATAATTGTGGTGCGGGCTGAGGGAAAATTGGAGTGCATAGATACGATAGATTTAGGATTCCCCCTTGGCTTAGTAGAAGAGATTGGCGAGTTTATTGCTCAAACAGAAGTGCAGTTAAATCCTGGGGATGTGGTGGTGCTTTATACGGATGGAATTCCTGAAGCTAAAGATATTAATCAAGGGCAGTACGGATTAAAAAGGTTGTGGCAAGTGGTGGTTGAAAATCGTCAGCGCTGTGCCCTTGAAATTCGGGAAGCCGTGATTGATGATGTGCGACAGTATATTGGCACTCAGAAGGTTTTTGATGATATTACTTTGGTTGTGATGAAACAGAAATAGAACTTCTTCCTCGCGAGTTCGGCGGTTGAAACCGCTACTACACAACTAAAGCCCGACTGCGCGGGCTAAAGAATAAACGGGATATTTCAACGGGATTTGGTATAAAATATGGCAGCTTACCAAGGACTTCCGATGAGGGTGAAACTGCTCCAGTAGTAAGGATGAGAAAAATCTTGGTTTGGTTGTTGTATGTTAGTCGGTAAATTCAAGTTGCCCGCTATTGTCACTAACTGACCATTTTCGCTCCGAACTTTACGAGCAATCATCGCCTGTTGAGCAAGTTGCAGAGTTTCTGCCTTAGTTGTGGCTCCTCGCAACTGGTGGTAAAATTCGCTCATCAGGGCCAAAGTGCCTCCATCGTCAACATACCACAAACTGCCTAAAGCAGATTTGGCGCCGGATTTTACTGCTAAACCTCCAAAACCTAACTCTGCGTCCCGATCGCCCAAGGCTGTTCTGCAAGCACTTAATACTAACAAGTCT
>NZ_JANMZH010000005.1:0-3193 GCF_031383065.1 Microcoleus sp. OTE_8_concoct_300
ATCACCCCCTCAACCCTAGAAGGAATTGACTGGGTATTTCATCTAGCAGGGCTGGCAGACTTAGTACCGTCGATTGAAAACCCCAGCCAATACTACCACTCCAACGTTCAAGGCACTTTTAGCCTGCTAGACGCTTGCCGCCACGCTCAAATCCAGCGCTTCGTCTACACCGCATCCTCCACCTGCTACGGCATCCCAGACCAATATCCCACACCTGAAACTTATCCCTGTTCTCCCGAACACCCCTACGGCTTGACTAAGTATTTAGGCGAGCAAATGGTTATGCACTGGGCAAAAGTGTACAAACTCCCCGCTATCTCCCTGCGGCTGTTTAACGTCTATGGGCCGCGTTCCCGAACAACAGGAGCCTACGGTGCCGTCTTCGGCGTCTTTTTAGCTCAAAAATTAGCAGGTAAACCCTTCACCCTTGTCGGAGATGGCACTCAAACCAGAGACTTCACCTTCGTCAGCGATGTCGTAGAAGCCTTTGTCACCGCCGCAGCATCGGATGTAACGGGTGAAATTATCAACATTGGCTCCGGCAATCCTCAAAGTGTCCTCACCCTCGTGGAACTATTAGGCGGGCCCATCGTCCACATCCCAAAACGTCCCGGAGAGCCAGACTGCACTTGGGGAGACATCACCAAAGCTAAAACTCTCTTGGGATGGGAGCCAAAAGTTCCTTTCCCCGAAGGAGTGTCTCAGATGTTGGCAAACATCAGCCTGTGGCAAGAAGCACCTGTCTGGACGCCTGATTCCATTCAGGAAGCCACAAAAGCATGGTTTGAGTATTTGGGAAAAACCTAAATTTATGCTTCAAAACACCGCCGATAGAGTTAATCTTCTAGTTGCAAAAGCATTCCTTTACCAAGGATCTCGCCTGTTACTGCAACTGCGAGACAACATACCTGAGATTATAGCCCCCAATCACTGGGGACTGTTCGGCGGTACTGTTGATGAAGGGGAAACCCCAGCCGAAGCTATGAAGCGAGAAATCGAAGAAGAACTTTGCTGGGTACCGCCCGAACCCAAATACCTGCTGACATGGGAAGCACCCGATCGACCTTGCAGCACTTATATTTTTGGTATTCCCTTGACAGTACCGACTAGCGAATTAACCTTAACGGAGGGGCAAGCCTTCCAACTATTTACCTTTGAGGAATTGACTCAAGTGCTGTTAGTGCCTAAAATTCCTCGGATGCTGCCACAAGTTGTCGAGGCGATCGCCTCTGATGAACTAACCGCAGCTTGGCAGGAGTTCCGCACTAAAAATTTAACATGGGGCATGGCTCATTAACTAAAACCAAAGCTGAAAAATTAAATGCAAACCTTTCCCTCACAACACCCCTTTGCCACCGATTACTTCCGCCAACTTGGAAATTTAAGCGAAAGTTTTGAAGCGACTGACACAAAATCTCAGCATCTTTCCTTTTCCGAAGCAATTAGTCAAGCCGCAGCTTTGGTATCTCAACAAAGCCAACAGCAGAAAAAAGTAATTTTTATTGGCAATGGCGGCAGTGCAGCCGTAGCAAGTCACCAGGCGATCGACTACTGGCGAAATGGAGGCTTTCCGGCGATCGCCTTCAATGACGGTGCTCTCCTGACTTGCATCAGCAACGACTTCGGCTACGAACAAGTTTTCAGCAAACCGATCGCCACCTTTGCTCAATCGGGAGATATCGTATTTGCGATTAGCAGTTCTGGACAGTCCGGTAACATCCTAGCAGGGGCCCGTCAAGCAGCTAAAATGGGGTGCTATGTCATCACCCTTTCAGCTTTTAAGCCAGATAATCCCCTGCGTCAGCTAGGAGACATTAACTTTTTTGTGCCGACAATGGCCTATGGATTTGCAGAAATTACTCATCTTTGCATCTGTCATTGTATTCTAGATGGATTGATGAAAGGCTCATTGCCAGAAACAGAAGTTAATAATCCCGTAATTGATGAGAGCAAGCTATTTTCAGGCAGCCAACCAACTTAAACAGGAAGGGAAATTAGAAGAGGCGATCGCGTATTACCACCAAGCTATTGAGCAAAACCCCAACTTTTATTTGTCTCACTACAACTTAGGGGAAACATTGGCAAAACTTGGTCGGTGGGAGCAAGCAGTTACTTCCTACGATCGCGCTATTGAGCTCAACCCTAATTCGGTTTGGTCTTATTACAATTTAGGGCAAGCTTTGGCAAAACTCTGCCGGTGGGAAGATGCGATCGCCTCCTACCGTCGTGCCATTGAGCTTTCCCCTGATTTTTATAGATTTTACACCAATTTAGGCGAAGTCCTCTGCAAACAGGGCCGTAGCGAAGAAGCCGCCACCTTCTACTGTCAAGCTGCGGAGTCCTTGGTCAAACAGCAGCGGTGGGATGAAGCCGAAAATTTTTACAGTCAGGCTATTAAGCTCAATCCATCAGTTAACGATGACTACGGCAATTTAGCAGAAACCCTGACCAAACAGCGGCAGCTTGAAGTTGCGATCGCCAAAACCCGCAAAGCCATTAACCAGACTCCAGAAAGTGCTGAACTTCACTGCCGATCGGGGAAGCTCTTAACACAGCAAAACAGGCGAATAGAGGCAATTGAAAGCTATAAAAAAGCGATCGCCCTCAATTTTGACTTAGAAGAAGCACATATCAACCTCGTCAACTTACTGATAGAGCAAGCGGAAATAGATGAGGCTAAGCAAAAAAAAAACACACCCTCTTTAGAGGAAGAGGCACTTTTTAACCTCGGAAATTTACTAATACAGCAAGGCAAATTAGAAGCAGCCATTGAAATTTACAAAAGAGCGCTCGTCATCAAACAAAATTGGACAGAAGCTTACCTAAAACTAGCAGAAGCTCACATGAAAATGAGCTGGAAATTTTACGATGTCGGTAAATTACACGAATCAATTAGCTCTACTGAACGTGCGATTGACGTATATAACTCTCAGCTTGAAAAGCATCCCCTGGGCAATTTGGGTATCCGCTTCATAACGCCGGAATATTTCACAAACTGGCCCTGGTTAGGTGCGATCGGTCACCTAGCAATCAATATAGATATTTATATCAAGATGGGTATTCTGGGCTGGCGACCTCAATACCACACAATTCTTTTAGCGCCGTCCGAACAAGTCATCAACCCCTGTTTGCTCAACTACTGGCGACGATATCTCCACATTATCACCGACCCCTCGGTCATCGATCGGCTGCT
>NZ_JANMZH010000009.1:0-48150 GCF_031383065.1 Microcoleus sp. OTE_8_concoct_300
ATTAGACCTCTTGCAAAAATCCTTTTCCTCAATTGATGGGACGGGCAAGTGCCCATCCCACAAGAGTTATTTTTTCTTGTGGGATGGGCATCTTGCCCGTCCTAATTATTTTTGCAAGAGGTCTAATAGTCTCTTAATAAAAAGCAACCTTAAGATTGTGAATGCTGGCTAACTTCCTCTACGGATAAACCGAGTGCTTCTGCCACTTGCTGTGCATTCAATCCCATTGCCAACAACCGAGGGATCGCATCCCGCCGTGCTTGGGCTTCTGCACTCAAAGCCTGCTCTGCTAAGGAAGCTCGTTCTGTACCTGTCAGCAGCAAATTGCCCTCGCTGTCCCACCACCGCAGCCACAGCATTGTCTGGTTTTGATAACTGCCTTGCCACAGTCCTAATTCTACGCCCATTGGCGCGATCGGATAATGAGCGCGATCGTTCGGAAGCAACTGCTGGTAAAACCCATTGTTCAGGCTGTAAACCTCCAGCCTGCCACTATTGATCTCATAGATGCCATAATACGGAATCCGCACGATCCGCTCATAGACCCAAAACTTCCCAGGCCTTTGCGCCGCTCCAACTTCCGAGTACGATAGTGGGGTTGTGTCCCGCTCTTCTGAACCGTCTCCCGATGCGAACTCCAAAGCAATCATCGGAGCCATGAATTCGCGCCACAGCACGTAAGAGCGACGAATCTGATTTCCTAGTCTTGGTGGCACGTTGGGCACGTAGAACCAATCAGGAGCTTCCGCGCCCCTTTCTTGCGGGTCAGTTTCTCGCCAGTAGATGCCACAGTCTTGCCCTATAGCATATTGCCCATCGGGATGAAGCCGTTGCAATACCGACCCAATAGAATCAGTCAAAATAATGCTCTGGGGATGCTCCTGAAAATTCTTCACAAAAGTGCCGTCTTCCTCTGGCAGTTGAGTGTGGTCGGGGAAAGGAGAGGGAAGGACAATTTTTTCGGTTGCCGGGGTCATGCTACCTCTCAAGTATTGCAGCTTACCTGAATATCTTAACTCATCCTTCTTCCCGCATCCTTACCTTATTACCAATCAACTTCAGGAAACTCGCTCCAAAATGTTGAACCTCCAAAAAATTAGCATAAGAAGGAGTTGACTTGTAAACTCTAAAAGTCCGCATAATTCCTAAAGTCGCCGCGCTTTCCAGCGGGCCGATAAAGCTAGTATCCCTGTCCAAAAAATGAGACTGCTTAGCCCAGTGTGCCATCTGTTCCGCATTCAAAAAATAGCAGCCGGAATGAGGATTCAAAGCGCGCTCAAAAGCGATTGTTTGTTCCATAATTTTTCCCATTAACTGCCGCTGCTCCCCTACATTTTGAAAGGAAGAAGTAGCTGCGTCCGCTAAATCACCATCAATATATGCTTTAAAAACAGCCCCTTGAGGCGCTATTTCATAGCGATTAGGTTGCAGCAAATTCCCATTTCCTGCGTGATGCGTAAACCACTTTAATTTACTAAAAAACCACGGATCGTGCAGAACTAAATCATCTTCCAAGTAACAGAAATAATCGTATTTGTCAAGACACGCTCGCAAAACTGCTTGACATTCAAACCCCAACAGTAGCGGTTCGCATTTTGTAGGGTGGTGCATAAAACATCTGGGCTGCACTGGGAGTTGATGCAACAGATGATAACCTTGAGTAGTGCAAACAACAATGTCAATTTCGTGCTGTTGAGATTGATTGGCTGGGATAGTTGCACATTCGCGAATGTCAATCATGGACTGAGATTTGCCGTACAAAGCTTGCAGCGATGTCACGCAAGCGGTTAAAGCATTTAGTCGCGGTTGCGGATCATTTCGCTGGGAAGCGTGTTTCCCGTCGCCGCTGGGATTGTAAAAGTGAGCAATAGTGAATAGAATTCGCATTGGCGTGGAGTAACAATTAAAAATTAAACAATAAAACAATAAAACAGAAAGAGCGGGCAATAACGCCTATAAATCTTACCGCATTTAGTCACCAAATAACTCCGGCAGGCGATCGCGCAACTCAGCATTTAAACGGGGCAACTCGTCCCGCATTTGTAAGTACCAATCTCGCCGCTGCCGGTAGTGCCCGCACAGCAAGCGGTTGTCGCGCACCCATTCGTAAGCATTCGCGGCTATTTCCCGGCGCATAGAAGTGTCAGATATCAGCGAATTCAGCTTCATTTCAAACTCGTTTTCATATCTATAAATCAATCCGGTTTCACCTTCGACAATCGAATGTTCGTACACGGTGGGACTTGCCAGTACCGCTACTCCCCGCGCTGCACATTCAATAAATTTTAAGTCGGATTTCATTTCATTAACCGGGTTGGAAACGAGCGGCAACAGAGCGATATCACAACTGTACATAATTTCTTGATACCGTTCGTAACTGCAAAAGGGTTCAAATTCTTTTTGTTGTATTTTTAAGGCTTCAAAAAATCTGCGATCGTGGATTACTTTAACTCGAATCTGGTGTTTGTGTGCAACTAAAACTCGATTTAGCGCTGCCATAATCGGCTGCCAATCTTTTTCGCGGTTGAGCGCACCAAAAAAGATTGTGACTGTATCTTCTGCCGGATAAATTCGCGGCGGAGGTAGATAAGCTAATTGATTGGGAAATACGGCAACATTGGGATTGTAGTGCCGCAAAATTTTTGCTAGCGGTTCTGTAGAAGTTTGAACACAGTGACAGCCGCGATAGCTGAGGTAATTATTGTCTGCATATTCGCGGCGGCGGACGGGATTATCGTCAATTTCCGCTACTATTAAATAGCCTTGTTGAAGGAGTTCTTTGATTTGGGGAATATAGGCGGGATATTGCATGATTGTCCGCTGCCAGATGAAGACTTTTTCTTCTCCAGACAGGGGCGGAATTAATTCTGCTGCTTTCACGCCGGATACGGTGCGGACACCGGGAATTGTGGCGCTAAACTTGTCCGGTTCCAAAACTCGCACGCGATCGCACCCTGTTGGAGCCATAATGATAGTCTGAATCAGGAGTCTGCGCGCAGGTACGGTCGATTTGGTCGATCGCACGATATAATATTCAGCACCGGTTTCCGTAGCAAAACTGCTCGATGTTAGCTCTAAAGCCTGTACCATTGGATGCAGCAATTTCTGAAACTGGACAAAATTTTCGGTTTTGTGTCCCTTTCCTTGAAATTCATAAACCTGCAATCCGGCTTGAGCAAATAGTGATTTAATACTTTCTAGGGTAAACCAGTGCTGCATCTTGCTGTCGGGATTTTCCCAATGTCCGCGCAGCAGATTGACAATTCGCCGCCAGTATTGAACATTGGGGATTCTGGCGAGAATTTGCCCCTCTGGATTCAGCAAAGCAGTGTACTGCTTGAGGATATCCCAAGGGTTTTTGAGGTAGGGTAGCAAGTCCCCAAAAACCAAACAATCGACGGTTCCTGGGCCGATGTCGAGACTTTCGATGGCAATTTCTTCAATATTGGCGAACGTCACCCAGTTTAGGCGATCAACTGCAATTTTAGCTTTTTCCCGATCGCATTCAATGCCAATATACTGACAATGGGGATTGATCAGCTTGTACTCTTGGCCCGTCGCACCCGTACCACAGCCAATTTCAACAAGGACTTTAGCATCCGGCGGGAGCAGCTTCAAGAGGTCGTGGTTGACGCGATCGATCACTTTCTCTAAAATTCCTAATTAGTTTATCGTCAAATAAAACAGAGCCACCCATGCCAACAGACGACCAGCCGAAGGTTAGCATTGCGATGCCAGTATACAATGGCGATCGGCACATTTGTCAAGCACCCAATTTTCTGTTACCAACTCTCTCTCTTCCCTCTCTTCTCTTCCTCTGCGTTCTCTGCGCCCTCTGCGGTTCATTTAATCTTATTCACCCATCCTGCAAGGATTGCTATATCTTAGCAAATATCGAGCAAAATTATAATTTTTTCTCAACCCATACCCTCATTAAGCGCGATTGAGGATCTCAATGAATTCTGGTTGTTTCCCAAAAATCAACACAACCATTTGCTGAATACATTATAAACTATGAACTCAAATCTAGGAATTAACATCGCCGGCTACATCAGCGGCGAATTTGGAATAGGAGAAGGTGTCCGAGCCAACATCAGAGCTACCGAAAGCGCCAACATTCCATTCGTCATCAACAATTTTACCCGCAGTCTCCACCGCAAACAAGACACCACCTATCAAAATTTTAGCCAAGACAATCCCCATCCCGTAAACTTAATTCAAATCAACGCCGATGAAGTTGCAACCTTTATCAAACATACAGGTTCCAGCTATTTTGAAAACAAATACAATATCGGCTTTTGGGCCTGGGAACTTCCCGCATTTCCCCCAGCATGGCAGCCAGCATTTAATCACTTTCACGAAATATGGACTTATAGCAACTATTGCGCCGAGGCAATTTCCGCAGTCTCGCCAATTCCCGTTATCAAAATCATGCCGAGTATTGCTCTCCCCGCCCCTTCCCTTAACAGAGAAGCACTGAATTTACCTAAAGATAAATTTATTTTCTTGTTTGTATTCGACTTTTGCAGCCGCATCGAGCGCAAAAATCCTTTAGCGGTCATTCAAGCATTTAAACAAGCTTTTGGCGAAGATGAGCGCCTCTTGTTAATTCTCAAATCTTCCAACTCCGACAAAAATCTTGAGCAGCAAAAATTGTTAAATTTCTCCATAGAAGATTTTTCAAATATCAAACATCTAGACGGGTATTTGTCCAAAGAGGAAATTAACGGTTTGCTGTACAATTGCGACAGTTATCTATCCCTGCACCGCTGCGAAGGATTTGGCTTAACAATGGCTGAAGCCATGTTTTACGGCAAACCCGTAATTGCCACGGGCTATTCATCAAATACAGAATTTATGAATGTCGGCAACAGCTATTTAGTCAAGTATAAGTTAATCCCACTTGAGAAAGATTGCGGGCCTTACAAAAAAGGCAATGTTTGGGCCGAAGCGGATGTCGAACACGCTGCTGATTTAATGCGGTACGTCTTCAACAATTACCGGGAAGCTCAACAAATTGGAGCAATAGCTGCTGAGGAAATTAAGACCTTACTCAACCCGCAAGTTACAGGTAATAAAATTAGAAAACGTCTCGAATATATTGCCGAAATTACCGATAACTTTCAAAGCATACCTCTGTCAGGAACAGCCAAAGCGAAGTCTGCCAAAATTAGGGCTAACTTGCCACAATCAAAGCAACTAAGTCAATCAAAAGGAGAACTGCCAAACGAGCAGCCGAAGGTGAGCATTTGCATTCCGACATACAACGGAGAAGCATTTATTGGGGAAGCAATCAAAAGTGCTTTGGCCCAAACCTACCCTAACATAGAACTGATTATATCCGACGACGGCTCCACAGACCGCACAATTGCGATCGCCCAATCATTCCAATTACAAACCTCAGTCGATTTCCGCATC
The DNA here is from genome assembly GCF_031383065.1 of Microcoleus sp. OTE_8_concoct_300. NCBI lineage: Bacteria > Bacillati > Cyanobacteriota > Cyanophyceae > Oscillatoriales > Microcoleaceae > Microcoleus > Microcoleus sp. OTE_8_concoct_300. Next base: position 5,419 of record NZ_JANMZH010000009.1, read on the forward strand.
GTACTGCACCGCAACTACGGCTTATCACAAAACTGGAACTTCTGCATATCCCAAGCAAAAGGTCAATACATTAAATTTCTATTTCAAGACGACTTGCTCGCACCAGAATGTATTGAGAAAATGGTCGCAGTCGCCCAACAACACCCAGAAATAGGTATGGTTTTCTCCCCGCGTGGCATCACCATAGCTGAAGATGAATCTAACCCGATTTTGCGGAAAGCTTCCCAATCAATTAAAGATTTGCATAAAAGTTGGACGAATTTAAAATCTATTCAGCCCGGAAAAGAATTACTGGCAGATACTAACTGCTTGAGCAACCCCATCAACAAAATTGGCGAACCGAGTACCGTCTTAATTGCCGCCCGAGTCTTTACTGAAATAGGATTATTTGATTCGGGATTATCTCAGTATGTAGACTTAGATATGTGGTGGCGAATCATGGGTAATTATCACATCGGATTTGTAGACGAAAAACTGTCGTCACTGCGGATTCATCCCGAACAACAAACTTGGAAAAACTTCGCTGCTGGGGAAAATCATAAGGATGTAGTCAGATTTTACAATAAACTATTAAATAGTCCTGATTACAGCTTCCTGAATCAACAAATTAAACAGAGAATTCGTCATAAATTGGCATTAAGAACCCAGCCTAGTAGATCTGACTTGTCAGCACTGGTTGAGCAGTACAAAAAAGCGCCATCAAACCAGTCTCTTCTCGCGCAACTGCGGGAATACCGCCAACAGATAGCTAGAAATTGGCTGGATTTGCCAGCGGAAAAATTAGAAAGTGCTTACTCGCAAGAAGTGGGGAAAGCTCATAAATTGCTACTAGATAGCGGTCTCAAAAATGAAACTTTAACTGAGTCTGAACAAAGTTTTGTCCAGCAGTTATCCTCGAAACTTGCTGAAGGAGGGGAAATTGCCGATAAGATTCAATATCTCCTGGTAGCGATGCTGTACCGCGACGCTTATCAGTTGCCGCTTGAGTATAAAAATGCAGCGATTCCCCAGTGGTTTTTTGACGACTTTCTGAAATTCTTATTTCAGTCTCCCAGTTATTTTCAAGAAAAGTGGGAAGTTGAAAGGTACTCTGAATATTTCCAGCAGCTAATCAAGTACGTCGCTGCTAATATCGCCAGTTTTCCCGATTCTGAAGTTTGGCGTTATTTGGCGGCATTTATGGCGCAGAATGTGAGCTTCAAAGCTTTGTATTTGAGCGAGGCTAATTTGCTCGATATATTGAGGCAGCGAGCTGAGATATTAGAATTTTATTTAAAAAATATGGGCTGTCGAATAGACTGGAGTTCTGCTCATATAGAATCTAAAAAAAGTAAAATTAGAGTGGGGTTTTTGCTTGACAAAATTAGTGATGAATCCGAGACTCGTGCTGCAATTGCGAGTTTTGAATACTTAGACAGAAGCAAATTTGAAATTATCGTGTACCATTTCCAGGTAGAAGACGAGCGACTGGGGAAATATTGCGGAAATTGCGCTGACAAACTGGTGCAACTATCAGAAGATTTGCCAAATCAAGTCCGAGAAATTCGATCGCACGATTTAGATATTCTGCTAATCTGCACCAATACCGCCGACACTTCCCAACCAAGCGCGCTGCTGTGCCTGCACCGACTAGCGCGGGTGCAAATAGCGAAGAATGCGTCAACACCCGCAACCACCGGAATCCGAAATATCGATTATTTCATTGCCGGAGATTTGACATTGCTCGCAGGTGCTGCTGCAGAGTATCGCGAAAAATTAATTACTTTAAAAGGCTCGGGAGTTTGTTTAAGCTATACTGTAGGCTCAGCACCTGCCCGAGTTGAACCGACTCGCAGAAGTTGGGGAGCCACCGACGAATCTGTAGTGTTCATGTCCAGCGCTCCAGCTTTTACAATTATCCCAGAAGTGAGAGAAACTTGGGCAAAAATTATTGCTGCGGTACCGAATTCTATTTTAGTTTTGTATCCCTTTAGTTCCCCCAATGGAAACTATCCGACGGTGCCTTTATACAAACAAATTCGATCGCTCTTTGCGGAATTTAGGATTGACAAAAAGCGCTTAGTTGTGATTAAAACGCTGCCATCTCGCGCCGATTACATAAAATGTCTGGAATTGGCTGATATATATTTAGACTCCTATCCATACAGCGGTGTCTACTCCTTAGCAGAAGCGCTGTTGGTCGGGTTGCCTGTAGTGGTAAGAAAAGGGCAAACCACTCGATCGCGACAATCAGCTGCAGTGCTTGAAGAACTGCTACTTCCGGAAATGGTAGCAAACAGCGAGAAGTCTTATGTAGAGCTGAGTACAGCACTGGGAACCAACCCAGAACTCCGCCAGCACTACCGCGATCGAATCCAGGAAAAAATGGCGGCAAACCCTAAATATCTCGACAGTCGCGCTTGCTCGACGCAACTCGGAACACTCTTTGAAAGACTATTGGGAGAGTGAAGCAAGAAGGAAGAAAGGCAACGAAACAGTGTACGGGATTTAACGGATGGATGTTGAGGCAAGAAGGAAGATGGCAGAAAAAAGATGGCAGAAGAAAGATTTTGCCACTCGGACATTCTCCCACTCTCGCCTTATCCAGCTACCATTGTGAGGCAGGCGGGGAACCCCTCCTTCGGCAGATCGTCAAGAAATAGACAGCAATAGCGCTAGCCCACTGACGGCCTGCTATCATCGGGGAATCGACGGGTTAGTGGTTGTCGCTCTTTTCCTGCCACAGCTAAATTAAAAGGAGAAGCGCAAGTCAGTTGGAGATAAAAAAATGACAGGACTTTTTCAAATAGGCGATAAATTACTGCAAGCTCAGGATATGCCATCGCTCCTGAAGCGGTACCAGTTAATGCCGCAATTCTTGCGCGGTGTAATAGTAGACCAAGCGATCGCATCCTTTAGTTGCAGCGACGAAGAACGCCACTCCGCCGTCGAGAACTTTCTGGCACAATACCAACTGACAGCCCCCGAAGCGAAAGAAGCTTGGCTGCGCAGCCAAAACATGACGGAAGAAGAACTTCAAGAGATGGCAGTTAGGCCCTTGCTGATCGAAAAATTTAAGCAAGCCACTTGGAGACCTAAAGTAGATAATTATTTTTTAACCCGCAAAGCCAGCCTAGACCACGTAGTCTATTCCCTGATACGCACCAAAAATCCAGCACTGGCAAACGAACTTTACTTTCGCATCCTTGAAGGGGAACAAACCTTTGCCGAAGTGGCGCGCGACTTTTCCGAAGGGCCCGAGTCCAAGTCCGGCGGCTTGTTGGGCCCAGTACCGCTATCCCAGCCCCACCCGGCAATCAGCAAACTTTTGTCCGTCAGCCAGCCAAATCAACTCTGGACGCCGCGTCCTCTGGCAGAATGGATGGTGATTATTCGACTAGAAAAGTTCATGCCAGCCCAGCTCGATGAATCGATGCGGCTGCACTTGATTAACGAACTCTTTGAAAGCTGGCTCGCCGAACAGATATCCCAAATAGGCCCGCTACAGCCCCTCTCTTCCGTGTCTTCAATATCATGACCGAAAGCAATTTTGCTCTGGGACCCCCGGATTTACCCGTGGAGACTTTAAAAAGCGTAGCATCTTGACAAAAAGCCTCCGGATTCATCTGTGGATTCAAATCTAAAATCTAAAATCTAAAATCTAAAATCTAAAATCGGATGACTTCTTCCGCTGTTTCCCTCTCCCAGATCCAGGATTTCCTAGCTAAAACACCTCCCTTTGACCGACTCTCACAGACGGCTCTGTCAGCCTTGGTGGCTAAATGCCAACTCCTCGGCTACCGGACGGGGCAACCCCTGTTTGAACGGGAAAAAATGCCGACTCAGGTGGCAATTATCTATCAAGGCCAGGCCAGGCTGCTGGGCTTTGACCAGCGCTCGCAGCGCCACGTAAGTTTGCGCTTGGTGCAGTCGAAGGAAATTCTCGGCTGGGCTGGCTTGCTCCGGGGAGTTCCCTGCGAGACGGCGATCGCCTCTACAGATGTGATCGCGATCGTCCTACCTGCCGAAGATTTCCTGAGCGTACTGGAAAAACAGCCGACATTTGGAGAAGCCTTTCGCGAACATTGTTCCTTGAGCGAAGTATTTGAACTGTTGAGCCTGGAGTTGCAGCGCCAAGCCGACGGCACTTCCAATCTCAAGGAACTCACCCTGCAAGCTTGGCAAGACGCGACAGTTGTCAACGTACCAAACGGCAACAAAAAAACTCAAGACCTCGCCAAAGAGCTAGATGCCGATCGAGTTTGGCTCGTCAGCAGCGGCGTCTTGGGCGACTTTCCCACCGGCAGCCGCTTCATAGTGGAAAACGCAGCCAAATCGTTAAAAGTAGAAGGCCGCCTCGGTGCCCGCTTGGTCGGCTTCCGGGAACCTCCAGAACCCCAACCCGAGCCAGACCCATTAAATGGCACGACAGAGCCTGCTGTCGATAGCCAGAATCCGGCAGGAAAATTGCTCGACATTAAGATAGCCCCAGAGCGTCCCCCAGAACCAGCAACCGACCAACCAAAGGATTCGGCGAGATACCCAGTTTTCCGTGCCAAAGGGCAGATTGAGGGCCCGCTAGCTTGCTTCCAAATGTTGAGCAAGTATTTCGGTCTAAAATTTCGTCGAGATATCATCCGCAAAGTTCTAGAAAATCAGTTAAAAACCGCTGGTTCTATCAGTCTGCAAGCCTGCGGGGCGATCGCCCAAAGCATCGGCCTCACGCCTCAATTAGCGCAAGTGCCAGCAGAAGCCATCAACCGCATCAAAGCCCCGGTAATGATTAGATGGCAAGATAGCTTTGCCATTATTTACAGCATCACCGAGCAAGAATTGGTGATAGCCACGCCCGAACAGGGGCTGATGCGGAAACGGCTACCTCAGTTTAAAGAAATCTGGGGAGAATCAGGAGAAGTCCTGCTGCTGCAAGCTCCGCAAGTTGAACAAAAAGAGCAGTTCAGCTTCTGGTGGTTTGTGCCGGCGCTCATGGAACACAAGACAGTGTTTTTTGAGGTGTTGCTCGCTTCGTTTTTTGTACAGTTATTTGGTCTGGCCAACCCATTAATCAGCCAAGTAATTATTGATAAAGTATTAGGTCAGCGCAGCGTTGACACCTTGGATATTTTGGGGGCCTTTCTGTTAGGTGTTGCTCTGTTTGAAGGACTGCTCAACGGTTTGCGTACCTTTTTGTTTATAGACACCTCAAACCGCATTGATGTCAAATTGAGTGCAGAAGTCATCGACCACTTGCTCCGGCTGCCCCAGAATTACTTTGACAATCGGCGCGTCGGAGATCTGGTTTACAAATTCAGCATGATGGGCCAGATTCGGGAATTCATGACGAGTACAGCTCTGACAGTGGTTCTCGATGCGGTTTTTTCGGTGGTTTACGTCGCCGTTATGCTCTCTTACAGTGTGCAGCTAACGTTTGTATCTTTGGCAGTGGTACCGATACTGGGGCTGATGATTGTTCTAATCAATCCGCTGGTGCTGCGCCTGATCAAACAGAGAAATATGCGTTTTGCTGACTCTCAATCTTATCTAGTGGAAGTAGTCAGCGGGATTCAAACTGTTAAGGCTCAAAATATTGAATTGAAATCCCGCTGGGAATGGTCGAGCCGCTACGCAAAATACATTACAGCCAGTTTTAAAACAATTATCACGGGGACTGCGGCCGGTACTGTTAGCAGCTTTTTAAACCAGGTGGGTAACTTAGCTCAGTTGTGGGTGGGAGCTTATTTGGTACTGGGAAATGAGATTACTTTGGGTCAGTTGATTGCTTTCCGAATAATTTCCGGGAACGTGACTGGTTCGCTGCTGCGTTTTGTCAGCGTGTGGCAGAGTTTCCAAGAAGTCTCGATGTCGATCGATATGCTTAAGGATGTGGTCGATACGCCGACGGAAACCAGCGAAGAAGACCGGAGCAATATCCCGCTGCCGGCCATTCAAGGGCAGGTTACCTATGAGGAGGTTTCCTTCCGATTTCTAGAAAGCGGGCCGCTGCAACTGGCGAATGTGAATTTGGAATTTCCCGCTGGCTGTTTTGTGGGAATTGTGGGGGGAAGCGGTTCCGGTAAAAGTACGGCGATGAAGCTGTTGCAGCGTCTTTATCCGCCGCTGTCGGGCCGGATTTTTATAGACGGGTACGACATTGCTAAGGTGGAACTGTACTCGCTCCGCAGCCAACTTGGGGTGGTGCTGCAAGATACTTTGCTGTTTAACTGTACTGTGCAGGAAAATATTGCTCTGAGTAATCCTGATGCGAGTACGGATGAGATTGTGCGAGCTGCGAAATTAGCGGTAGCTCACGATTTTATTATGGGCTTGCCTGCTGGGTACAATACGGTGGTGGGAGAGCGGGGTGCGTCGCTTTCTGGGGGTCAAAGGCAGCGTTTGGCGATCGCCCGCACGATTTTGCAAAACCCGAAACTGCTAATTTTGGACGAAGCTACAAGCGCCCTCGACTACCATTCCGAACGCCAAGTTTGCAATAACTTAGCAGAAGCTTTCGCCGGCCGCACGGTGTTTTTCATTACTCACCGCCTGACTACAATCCAAAACGCCGACATAATTATCATGATGGATCAAGGTTCTGTAGTCGAGCGGGGAACTCATAAAGAATTAATGGCTCTTAAAGGGCGTTACTACTGCCTCTTCCAACAACAAGAGTCATCGAATACCTGATATCTAACAATTAATTCACAACTGATCGCTAACGCTTAACAACTGAAAACTAACAAATGGCTATGAAATCGTTAATACTTTCTGAGCAACCAGTCATTCTCGAAAAACCAGCGATTTGGTCGCACTTGTTTTTGTGGATGATCATGCTGATGACCACTTCTGCTGTAGTTTGGGCTTATTTTGCTCGCGTAGAGCAAGCTGTCCCCGCTGTGGGCCAATTGGAGCTAAAAGATGGTGCTAGAGACATCCAAGCACCTGCTACTGGCGCTGTGGTGAGACTTCACGTCGAAAATGGCGATCGCGTGGAAAAAAACCAGCCTCTGCTCACTTTCAACCCCCTTGCACCCAGTGCCGATTTAACATCAATTCAGAAAACTAAAGAAGCTCTGGAAAAGGAAAATAAATTTTACGAAGATGTTGTGAGTGGCAAAATTCGAGGACCTATTCCTTCAAGCCTAGAATCAACTATCAAAGACAGACAGAGCCTCACGGCACAAAATCAAGTGCTGCAAGCTTTGATTGACGAGCTGTACCTCAACAGGGGAGCCAGCGGAAATTTTGATGCTGCTCAGCAAGGACTTTATGTTAATTATCGATCGGAGTTTCTGTCTCGCGTAGCTGCAGCCCAAGGGCAAGTTCAGGAGTTGGAAAAACAACAGAAGCAAGCTGAGGATGCTGAGAAAGCCGCCCGGGATCAAATGACGGTAGCACAGCAACAATTCGGTTTTGCCGAAAAGCAATTAAATTATGCCAAGCAGCAGTTAGCTTCATCCAAACAGCAAGTAGAATCGGCTAAGGCCCAGAAAGGTTTGGCCCAAGAACAGTCAGCGAAAGCCGAACAAGTATTGAAGTCGAATCAAAACATTCTAGACAGACTCCGCCCCCTGGTGCAGGAAGGAGCCATCGCTGAACTGCAAAAAGAACGTCAAGAGCAAGATGTTTTAAGAGGCCAAAGCGACGTTCTCAAACAGCAAGATCAAATCAAGCAGCGCGAAGGTGAAATCAACGCTCGCCAAGGCGAAATTAACACGCGCGAAGGTGAAATCAATACGCGCGAAGGTGAAATTAACGCTCGCCAAGGCGAAATCAAAAAAATTACTGCTGAAATACAGCGTCAACAAGGAGAGCAAGACCGCATTCAGGAGTCGATCAAGCGCGCCAAAGAACAGTTAAAAAACACCAAGGATGCCTGGGCAAAAGAACTTTACAGCAAAATTGCTGAAAACCAGAAACAAATTGCCAGCAGCGATTCTCAGCTAAGCCGCTTCAAAGTGGAAAACCTGAAAAAGTTGTCCGAAGTGAATGCTCAGCTAGAAAAGGCTCAACAAAACCGCGATACTCAAATTCTGAAGGCTCCGGTATCGGGGGTAATCTTCGACTTGAAACCTTCTAAGAAGGAGAACGCTAAGCTGGATATCGCGAAAGATCCGATCTGCCAATCCATTATTAATTCCGTGGTGAAACCGGGCGAACCGCGCCCACAACGCTGCGAAGAAGCTTATTACGAAGCGCAGCAAACTGAAAAGCTACTCAAGGTTTTGGATGACGAAAACGGTCTGGAAGCAGTTGTTTACCTGGAAAACAGCAATGTGGCTCTGGTATTGGATGCTTTGAGACAGAAGCGGGAAAAATTGGAGCCGTATCACGGCAAACAATTAGACGGAGAAAAGGTTGACTGCGAAAAAGGTAAAAGTTGCGTTTGTCCAGAGAAGGAAATTAACAGAGAGAAACTGGGTTTGACTAAATACCAATGCGTGCCTGTGGAAGTGAATGTAGAAGCTTTCCCGGCTCTGGAGTTTGGTACTGCTGAGGGTGAAGTGAAAGAGATTAGCAGCGATGCTGAGCCTCCTACTGAACTGCGGAAATACTACGCTTTCAAAACCAAAATTAAGCTCAAGAATCAGAAGTTTCTTTTGAACAAGGGCAAGCCAAATGAAGTGGCGGTTAACTTGCAGTCGGGAATGTCCGTGAGTTCTAATATCAATATCGGCAAGCGGACTGTTTTGCAGATGTTTATCAACCGATTTACGGGCAAATTGGATACATTCAAGACTGTTAAGTAGCGAACAGTTGACGGTTGACGGTTGACGGTTGACGGTTGACCGTTGACTGTTGAGAGTTGAGAGTTGATTGTCAGTCGAAAAGCTGATGATATCATGTCCGGTCGAGCGATCGCGATTTTTGTAGGGGCCCGTGATATCAATTCCGGTTATATCGGAATGATTAAACCACAGAGGGCACAGAGGACACAGAGAAAGAGAAGAGAGTGATAATAATTCCGATGTCAACGGATTTGATATGAGCCAACAATACCTGCGAATAATTGACAATCTCAAAAACCCGCCCCGACCGGGATATTATGGTTAATCGATCGGACATGATACGGGTTCACCAACAATACCTGCGAATAATTGACAATCTCAAAAACCCGCCCCGACCGGGATATTATGGTTAATCGATCGGACATGATATGACTAGATTTTACAATTCCGATGCTACCGGATTTGATATTAATGAAAAAATTAATCTTATTTACTTTATATGTAATTCCTGTCCTCTTATTAATCGGATTTGTAGCGAATTTTAGCGTTAACGTTCCCGTTGATGACGAGTGGAGATTAGCTAGCCTTTTTGAAAAAATAGCTCAGGGAAATGTAACTTTTAACGATTTTTGGGCTTTGCACAGCAACCACCGCATAGTTTTCCCTAAGATAATTATTGCGGTTCTGGCTTTTGCTTCCCGATGGAATATTAATTATCAGTTGTGTCTCAGCATAGGTTTGGCGGCGATAACTTTTATCGCTATGTGCAAGTTATCCTCGATGCAAGTTAAGAATGTCGCGGATGATTTGTGGCATTTAGCTAATATTTTAACTTGTATTTTGCTTTGCTCTCTAGTTCAGCACGAAAACTGGCTTTGGGGATTTCAATTAGCGTGGTTTTTCGTAAATTTTTGTTTTGTAGCTGCGATTTATGCGCTGGTTTCAAATCACAAATTATTGCCTAATATCGCAGTTTTCAATCGGATGAAACAGAGATGTTGCACCACGATCAATAAGCTATTTAGGAACGGGCAAGATGCCCGTTCCACAAGAACATTGAATTTTTGTGGAACGGGCATCTTGCCCGTTCTTGAGAATGATGCAACACCTCAGATCAAACAGAGTACGGACACGGCACTGCCGTGTCCCTACGATATTCAAATATCGATTGCGGCTTTATTCTGCTTTATTGCTAGTTTTTCGCTTGCTCAAGGCTTGCTGTCTTGGTTGGCTGCGATTCCGGCTGTAGCGGCTTTGGAGGGAAATGCAGCGCAGAAACGAAAAAGACTTATTGTCTGGATGCTGCTATTTGTGGCAACTTGTGCTGTTTACTCAATTGATTATCATCCTAGTCGGAAAGCAAGTATTATTTCATTGTTGAATAAGCCGCTTGTGGTTATTGATTACTTTTTAAGTTTGCTGGGTTCGCCAATTGTTCGATCGCCTGGAATTTCAGCATTAGTTGGATTGCTAATATTTGCAAGTTTCTTATTTTTGGTATTCTATTTCTTTGTCATTGGGAACCCTGCGAAGCCATCTCCCGCCCCTGCGATCGCTTCGCCTCTGGCAATGACAGATAGGAATGATATTTCTGAAAGCTATAGCCATCCCAACTCAGTTATGAACGTGGTTCAGACTGCGACGCTGGACGGGCAAGATGCCCATCCCACAATTCATTTAGGATTACGGCAAGATACTAATTCCAATATTGATTTAGGAGTGCAATATCAGGCTTTACCTTGGCTGGCAATAGGTTTTTTTTCGGTTTTATCGGCTCTGTTTATTACGGCGGGAAGGGCTGAATTTGGGGCAATTCAGGCGCTAGAATCGTCTAGATATACGACTAATTCGATTTTGCTATTAATTGCTGTGGTTCAGCTAGGGCAATTGTTTGTCCGAGGTAATGATCGAGAAACAAAAGCAACGTTAAAACGTAATTATAAATTTATTTATCGGGTAGTGGCAGGGCTGTTAATTGCTACCATTATTCTTAACTCTCAACAGGCGATCGCCCAATCTCGCTCAGCACTTCTTTACAAACAAGGCGCTCAAGATTGTTTGCAGTTAATTAACTATCTGGAGCCCTCGGATTTTTTCAAAAATTCGCCGGAAAGTTGTTTGAGGGTGCTGAGCAAAAAAACTTGGCTGGTGAGAGAAGGCGCTGCAATTATCGACAAAATAGGTTGGATAAAGTTCGCGAAAAATGTAGAGTTTATTTCTAATACCGAGAAAGTTTACGGCTATTTAGACCAACCTCAAATCAGCGATAAATCCTTGACTGTTAAGCAAAATGATGCTGTCAAGGCGGCTGGTTGGGCGGTTTTGCGAGGAAATTTGCAACAGCCGAAAATTGTACTGCTATCTGTCGGCGATAAACAATCTTTTTTTGCTAACGCTTATGTCAACTCAGACAGTCCCGACATTGCTAAGAGTTTAAAATCTGATTTATACAATAATGCAAGGTGGGCTGTTGATTTGTCTGGTAATGATTTGCCGATCGCCCAAACAGAAATTAAAGCTTGGGTGTATAATCCTGTTGACAACCAGTTTGTCCAGTTGCGCGGAGGATGAGGAGTGAAAATTTCTGTGATAATACCAGCCCACAATGAGGAGGGCTGTTTGTACGGTACTGTGCGGGCGATCGCCCAGACGCTCGATTTAGAAGGGATTCCGCACGAAATTTTGATTGTGAATGACAACAGTGTCGATCGAACAATTGATATTTGCCAGGAGTTGTCAGAGACTTTTCCCACAGTTAGATACATCAACAATCAACCTCCCAACGGTTTCGGATTTGCCGTGCGACGGGGATTGGCGGAATTTGACGGAGATGCTGCAGCAATTGTGATGGCCGATGCTTCCGACGATCCGATAGATTTGGTAGCAGGATACCGCAAGTTGCAAGAAGGATATGATTGCGTTTTCGGTTCCCGCTTTATCAAAGGCGGCTTTATAGTTGATTATCCAATTCACAAGTTAGCAATTAACCGCTTAGCAAACTGGTTTGTCAAAAGTATTTTCGGCTTGCGGTACAACGATGTCACCAATGCTTTTAAAATTTACCGCAGAGAAGTGATTGAAGGCGTGCAACCGATTTTGAGCCATCATTTTAATTTGACAGTAGAACTGCCTTTAAAAGCAATTGTCCGAGGTTTTTCCTATACGGTGATTCCTCTGAGGTGGTACAATCGGACTGCTGGTATTTCTAAGCTGAAAATAAAAGAGATGGGCAGTCGGTATTTGTTTATTGTCTTGTATGTCTGGCTGGAAAAACATCTCTCTCGTGGCGACTACCACCGGGCTAGAAAGATAGCAAAGTTAAAAGTGAATGCCTGAGAGAATTTTAATTGTTGGTGGTGCGGGTTTCATCGGCAGTTGTTTGGCAATTGGCCTGGAGAAACTGCACCCGGAATGGCAAATAATTTGTTTAGATAACCTGCGTCGCCGGGGTTCAGAATTGAATCTGCCTCGGCTTAAAAGTTGCGGGATTCAGTTTGTTTACGGGGATATTCGCACAACGGCAGATTTAGATCCAGTTGCACTCAATGCTGACTGCATTATAGATTGTGCTGCGGAGCCTTCTGTGCTGGCTGGCTTTAGTTCGCCACAGTACGTTTTGCAGACGAATTTACTGGGCACTGTGAATGTTTTGGAGTTGGCGAGACAAACGGGTGCGAGTTTGCTGTTTTTGTCTACGAGTCGGGTTTATCCGATCGCCAGTGTCAAATCTGTTAAGCTGTTAGAGTTGCCGAATAGATTTGCGATCGCGCCTGAGCAAACTTTACCCGGTATATCCGAGTTGGGCATTTCAGAAGACTTCCCATTAAAAGGACACCGTTCGCTGTACGGAGCAACTAAATTAGCTTCGGAATTGCTGATTGAGGAATACAGGGAAGCATACAATGTGCCGGCAATTATTAACCGTTGCGGGTTAATTACTGGTGCTTGGCAAATGGGTAAAGTAGATCAGGGTGTTTACGGTTTGTGGGTGGCGGCTCACTATTTTCAAAAGTCGCTGAGTTATATCGGTTTTGGTGGCAGCGGGAAGCAAGTTAGGGATTTGCTGCACATTGAAGATTTGTTGAGGTTAGTTAATTATCAGTTAGAACATTTTGCTGAATTTGACGGCGAAGTTTTTAATGTAGGCGGCGGTTTGAGCAATAGTCTTTCTTTAGTAGAAGCGACTGATTTGTGCCGCAAAATTGCGGGAAAGTCTATTCCGATTAACCCTGTGTTGGAGGAACGCCCGGGGGATATTCCGATTTTTATTACTGATTCTTCTAGGGTGATGGAGCGCACAGGGTGGCAGCCTGTTATTGGGCCAGAAGCGGCTTTGCAGGATATTTATGATTGGATAGCGGCTAATGAGGTAGTTTTAAGTTCGATTTTGTAGGGATTTTTTGTACCGTAGATGTTTTGTGCAATTGGGTGTACTTCATAAACCTGGTATAGGCTGTAAGACTTAGGAATGAGAATTAAATAACTTCCATAAGTTTGTGAGATGGGCGTCCCGCCCGTCCAAAAAGGACGGGCGGGACGCCCATCCCACAATAACAATTAAAATTGTAAGTTATTTAATTCGCGATCCTTACGCAGAAACTGGGCTGGTTTATGACAATTCTTGGTTCTAGCCCTTGATAAGCTGCTGTGCATCTAATTTGACAGTCAATTTTTATACAATTCTTGTGGAACGGGCATCCTGCCCGTCTCTTTATTCAATTTAGATGCGTAAGTCTTCTGTTAATTATTGCCGTTGAGGTCGAGGTTTTCGATGATGGGAATTTCTGAAGGTGAAGAGGCTACTATTCGCAGGTTGATATCAACTATAATTTGATTTTTATCAACAACTACATTGGCTTTTTTTATTAAGAATTTAATTGGTAAACAATCGCCTGATTCAGGTTCGGGAGACGACTGAGTTTTATATCCTGCGTCCTCCAGCCATTCACAAATTTTCCTCCAGTTTTCTACCTTTTCATCCGCTTTTCCTACAAGATTTTTTACATATTGGTATAAAGTATTACAGAAATCTACGGCAATTCCCTTGGGGTTTTTACTGAGGGTTTCCGCAATTTCGGCGGGACTGTAGCCGCAGAGTAGACCCCGTAGATGTTGTTTCTCTGTGGGCGTGAGCCGCTTTCCCTTGGCGGATGCGAGGTCTGTGTAGAGGGTTTCTAAGTCCCAGTCGCGGGCAGCTTCCGGGAAGCGATCGTTAGAGGATGCCATTGCAGGGGATAGGTTTCTGGATTTTTTATAATCAAAGTCTAACACAATTCCTAATGCTTATTAGTTTTTTTGTTAAGGGTAGTTAGATTAGTATCAGGGAAAGCAGAATCGTGATTAATTGTACACCGGGAATCCGGGGAAGGCTCACTTCTTGCGAGGTACCGTTTTCTGCTAGACAGAGTTATCAAGCGATCGAAGACTTCAATTACCGAAATATCTAAGTCTAGTCCTTTCAAAGACCTGGCTGATTTGACATCTGTCAGAACAGCCCTTGACTATCCAGGACATGGATGGACTTTTTAATTAAAAGAGTGAGGTATCGTAAAATGGATGAATTTGTTAGAAAAGCTGCGGCATTGGGATTGCCCGCAATTATGCTGTTAATTGTGATGGGAACTACAGGTTTAGCAGGTGCGGCTGCAATTACAACAGCTTTAGCAGCGTTAGGTGGCCCAGCAGGTATGTTAGGCGGAATTGCACTGCTTGGAATCATCGGTTTAGCTACAGAAATGTTGTCTAAGTATGGTCTTGAAGCATTGCTAATTGGAATTTACACACAGCGCCTTCAAAACGGAGAATCAAAGTCGCGTCTGTGCGGAGAAATTCGGAATTTACCTATCTCTGGGGAAATGAGACGCAGACTTAACGAAGAGTTTGGCTGTTAAAAGATAGGTAGAATTAGGCTTGGTAACCCTTCTGTTTCTAAACACGAACAGGATTTACGCACAGGCTCTATCTGTAAGGTGGACATTGCCCACCTTACCGCTACAGGAGGATGTTGGAAAAATGCGATCGCTCAACTAAAAGAGGAGGAACCATTGATTAAGTTTATTGGGCAAGTCGAACTGCGTAACTCTCGCCGAGTCTACTACCAAGAGGATTCTTACCGAGTAGAGCAAATCAACCCTAATCGGGAACAAGTGACTTACTCTTACGACATTCCTGACAAAGCTGTGGAGTATCTATACAACAAACTTAAGGGTTGTAAAGTTACACCAAAAGATGCTGCTACCGTTCTCCAGCCAGTCGCTAAAAACTTGAATCTTCCCTATAACTATGATCATAAACTTGACTACTACGCTCAGGAAGCATTAGTGGTACTTGTGGCATTAAGTAAAGCAAGTCTAACTAAAGAAGGTCGAGCCTACTTCTACACCATTGCCTAATTCAATCTTGGACGCAAAACCTAATTGCTGAGTGTTCACATGGCTCGAAAGTTTACTTTCATGATGTACCTTGGAAAGGCTGCAAATGGAATTCTAAGTCTCCCCAGAGTATATCGAAACCTCAAAATTAAGTCAAGAAGGACGAGCCTACTTCTATACCCTTTGTTATTTCTAAATGAAGGCAATGCTAATCAATTTAATCACAAGTTATTTTGAATAACATGAAATCTAATTCTGTTACGCAAATTAGTGGTACTACTGGTAAATTCATCGGCGTGGTTGCTGTCCAAACCAGTGGCAACGTGACTATTAAAATTGTCGGCGATACCTTACAAACTAAATCTGAAGAATTTTTCGGATTAGAAACTAAAGAAATTGTCGTTCCGATTCAAGATGTCAAAGCAGTTGAAATTGGAGAAGGCTGCACTTGGTGGCTGTTTTGGCTAGGAATTTGTACCCTGTGGTTCTTCATTGGCATTATTTTCATTGTTTTAGCCTTTGTTGTCAAACAGCGCTATATTGCCATTTACACCACTAGAACCAATGTAATTCTGTTTTATAGAAAAAGTGAACGGGTAGAACAGTTTAGAAATGCGGTTATAGAAGCTTGTCGTCCCAAACCTACCTATATTCCTAGACCCTCTCAATCTCCGCCACCACCACCTTCTTTGCCAAATTGATTGATACTTAGCTAATCTCTCCTGACAACACATTCACAGCCATTTTAAATATGTAGAAAGCTAAATTATCGCAATCTGCTACCTTGGATTAAGTAGGTATAATAAATGTTTGCCAAAAGCGATCGCTCCTAATTCCTAATGTTAATATTTGAGATAATTATATTACCGCACCGTCTAAAATTCCCACCATTACCTTAATTAAATCTTCTAAATCATCAGGCACTCTAAACAAATTGACATCTTGAAAAATGGTCTGCTTACTTGTATCTAACTTGCCAAATCGCCAGACATCTCCCATTGTCACCGCCCCGTAAAAAATATTTTTGTCGGCCACGTGCGACATAGCAATTAATTCTACAGCTAGTTGAGTAAATCCTCTAGTCATATCGTCGTTTTTGGCTGCAATAACTAGCAAGTCTTGGTTTGACTGCACGAGATAATCTAAATTTCCTTTTAACCAGCTATTAACGTTTAGAGTATACTCAAATCGCAGTTGACATTGGCAGTATCGAACAATGTCCAGCAAAACAGGCGATACTAAAGATTCTCTTCTAGCTGTTTCGCTGCTGAGACTGAGAAAAGGCAAAGTTGCTCTAATTCTTTGTTTGAGAGAGTCTATTTCTTCTAGTTCTCTAGAGGTATGCGGCAGACATAACTCAGCTTTAATTAGCGAGTAATCAAATTCTGCTAAAATTTCGTCTGTTTCGTAAGGTAATTCAAAGTATGAACGAAAGCTATATTCTCGATATTCTTGTAAGATTTTGCGATCGATCATAAAGTTTGAAATCGCAATGTGTTTGTTTGTATATTATCTATCAATTTTTCCCCGCCTAGAAGATGAAGTATGAGCGATCGCGCGATCGCCCATTTTTAACACGACTCAGCATTTATCCCCAAACTTGTGTCAAATCTAAAACAAACCCCGGCAACACATCTTCACCCGACAAAGTTGCAGGATTGTCCAGCACTTCCACTTCCTGATTTTGCCTGTAAATCTCCACTTTTCGATTTTTCCTATCTATCAACCAACCTAAACGAACCTGGTTTTCCATGTATTCTTTCATTTTCTCTCGCAGTGGCTTCATATTGTCACTTTTAGAACGAAGTTCTACCACGAAATCAGGACTTAAGGGAAGAAAGCCTTCTTTTTGTTCTGGGGTAAGTGCGTCCCACCTTTCTTGACGCACCCAAGACGCATCAGGAGAGCGATCGGCCCCATTGGGCAAGTGAAAACCAGTAGAAGAGTCAAATGTCTTTCCCAGTTTAGTTTGGCGGTTCCACAGCCAGAGTTGCCCATTTAAATCAGAGTTCCTGTATCCTGTTTCGCCTCCGGTTGGTGGGTTCACGATTAATTCTCCTGTTGCTGTGCGTTCTAATTGTAACTCCCGATTGGCGATCGCCAATTCAACGAACTGTTCGTGGGTAACGGTGAGTGTTAGTGTTAGTGGAATATTGACTGCAAGGGCAGCGGATGATTGAGTTTGTGTCATCATTTTTGTCCTCAAAGTGATGCTTTTATGGCAGCTCGATCCTAATTTGGCAAAGCCGGAAATGCTGGATACTTTGTAAATTTTATGATAACACTTAAAAGTCGAATCTACAAAGTGCGATCGCCCTTTTGTCAACCAAAGCTCGATCGCATCTGGTATCATAGAAAAAAAGTTCCCCGCCCAGACGCAAAAACATGATAACTTCTAGAGTTGTTGCCCAATCGAAAATCTACTCTCTAGAAGCATGGATGGAAAGTCCACCCGATCGGCAAGAGTGGGTTGATGGCGAATTATTAGAGAAAAATGGCATAACACTCAAGCATAGCAAGGTGCAAGGAAATCTTTACTTTTATTGGAGAACGTACAAAGAATCCAGCGGACAGGGAGGAAAAGTTTATACTGATGTTCCCTGCCGCACAAACAACCAGGGACGCTATCCTGATGTTGCCTACCTTCCCCCGGAATTAGCAGCACAATTTGGCAATCTCAAAGTGCTGCCGCAAAGTTTTCCTTTATGTGCTGAAATTGTTTCGCCAACAGATTTGGCGGAAGATGTAATTGCTAAAGCTACAGAATATTTAGAATCGGGAAGTGAGGAAGTTTGGCTGGTATATCCTGAAAACCAATGGATTATTGTAGTAACAAAACAAACCCGAAGCATCTTTATTGCTGGGGAAGTTATTAGCACCCAAATTGTTTTACCCGGTTTTAGCATTCCAGTAGATGAATTATTAAAATGAGCAATTTCCCTACATTCTCATTTTCAGCCTCTGACGGGAAGTGGCGATATTGAGGAAGATCCTCAATTGTTTGGTTTCGATGCTTTAACAAACATTTGTCCTCCCAAAAATAGCCACAAAAAAGGCAATTTCAAGTAAACTTTTAACAGCAAGGGCGAGGCCGGTCTACCTTTCGTCGAAAACGGTAAAAATCTCGGAAGAATCAGGTCAATTTCAAACCCGACAGTTTGTAAAAGCTCTTGTAGCGATAAATGCGTTATCGGTAATTGATGGTCGATAAAATCGTAGTATTCCTTGTAGGAGTATTTGAAATTAGGCTGGATTACCAACAGAGAACCGCTAGGCTTGAGGACATCAAAGCAAAAGGAGATAATTTCTACAAGTTCCTCTTTGTTGCGGAGGTGTTCAAAAAAATTTGAGATAAAAATACGATCGAACTGTTCGGTAAAAGATGTGTAAGCGTCAAAATTCAACACATCAATATTAAGCACATTTACATCCGCATTAGCAAATAATTTTGAATCGGGATTAAGGTCAATTAAACATTTTTTATCAGCCATAATTTGATTAATAAACTCGCAGTAACCGCCACCTATATCTAAAACCGCTGATTCGGGAGGAACATAATTTTGTAAAAAATCGTCAATTAAAACTTTCCAGAGTGCAATCTTAGCTTGCATTTGTCGGGAATCAAAGCGATTGGCGTACAACTTTTTGAGATATGTGTCAGTTTTCATAGTAAAATAGCCTTGACTGAGTATGAGTTTATCACGCGATACAGCCAACTATGAATGTTATATCTACTGAAATACCGGAACTCCTGATCATTGAGCCAAAAATTTTCGGAGACGATCGCGGTTTCTTTTTTGAGAGTTTCAATCACCGAGCTTTTGTCGAAAAAACAGGTGTGACGGCAGCCTTTGTTCAAGACAATCATTCCAAATCCTCTAAAAATGTGTTGCGCGGTTTGCACTACCAAATGGAGCAGCCTCAAGGCAAATTGCTGCGGGTAGTTGCTGGAGAAATATTTGATGTAGCGGTGGATATTAGACAAAGTTCGCCGACTTTCGGAAAGTGGGTGGGGTGTTTGCTGAGTGCTGAAAATAAGCAGCAACTTTGGGTGCCGGCGGGATTTGCTCACGGTTTTTTAGTGGTTTCGGAGACGGCTGAAGTTTTGTATAAAACTACAGATTATTATGCACCGGCACACGAGCGGTGTATCCTGTGGAATGACCCCGATTTGGCGATCGACTGGCCGCTAGATGGTGCCCAACCAATCTTATCAGCTAAAGACCAAGCGGGACAAACCTTCAAAAAAGCTGAACTTTTTTAACAATGAAAATTTTACTCGCAGGTGGCAGCGGACAGCTAGCTCAAGAATTGCAGCCGATTTTATTATCTTCGGGAGAGGTAATTGCGGTCGATCGCACTCGCCTCGACTTATCCCGACCCGAAAGCATCCGTCAAGCAATGGCTGAAGTTCAACCGGATTTAGTCGTCAATGCGGGCGCTTACACTGCGGTAGACAAAGCGGAAAGCGAACCGGAATTAGCAAACGCAGTCAACGGCATTGCCCCCGGAATTCTCGCAGAAGAATGCGAAAAACTGAGAGCAAGTTTGGTTCACTTTTCTACTGATTATGTATTTGACGGCAGCCACAGTTCTGCTTATCTGGAAACAGATTCTACAAACCCGCTGGGAAGTTACGGGAAGTCGAAATTAGCAGGCGAGGAAGCTATTCGGAAAGCAGGAAACCGACATATTATTATTAGAACCGCATGGGTTTACGGCAACGGTGGCAAGGGTAATTTTGTCAAAACCATGCTGAGGTTGGGAAAGGAAAGGGAAGAAATTCGAGTAGTAGCAGATCAGATCGGAAGTCCTACTTGGACGGGCGATTTAAGTGCGGCGACTTCCCAAATTATTCCTCTCCTTGGGCCAGAAACTTTTGGGACTTACCACTACACTAATAGCGGTGTTTGTAGTTGGTACGATTTTGCGATCGCCATTTTTGAGGAAGCAGCCAAACTCGGCCTTCCCCTAAAAGTTCAGCGCGTAATTCCCATCACCACCTCCGAATATCCGACACCCGCAAAACGTCCCGCTTTTTCTGTCCTCTCTACGGTAAAAATATCAGCACTTCTAGGCACGTATCCTCCCCACTGGCGGCAAGGGCTCAGACAAATGCTGGCAAGAGAAGTGAAATAAAAAATTGAGGAAAACTCAAAACGCGAGGGCGAGTTTTGTTCAGAAATCATCTGTTATAAGTTGTCCCGCATCTTGCGTTGTATTTTTCGGGCGGGCGGGACGCCCACCCCACAATAATTTCATCAAACTTGACTGTAAAATTTATATCGGCCTCAGCTAATGCAAAGTTTCTCACCTAAACTAGCCCCTACCAATTAATAAAAATCTCCCCATGTTTGAATCCATGAAAGTCAAGCAACAATATATTTTAATTGCCGCATCAGTTCTCGGCATTCTAATACCAGCGTCATATATTTTGTACCTGATATCGCAAGCGGGAGACTTGTCTAATTTTGATTATTGGTGGATGACGTGGAATTTTTATTCAGTAGACGGTTTCTCTACAAATCCTTTTAATTGGATATTTCGGGCGAACGAGCATTTTGTCTTGATTCCGGCAATTATTTATGGCTTGAATATAGTTGTCACCCAAGGTTCAAATATTGGTTTATGTTTAGTGGCCTGGTTCTTGGCTTGGATTCAGTGCCACGTATTAATTGCTCTGCTGCCGTTAAAATTGAGGCATTTTCCCCTGCTATTTATCTCGCTACTGCTTTGCATTTCTATTTTTAATTTTACTCCGGCGGCGGCTCACAATTGGATGCGGGGATTCAGCGGCGTTCACTGGATAATTGCTAATTTATTTGTGATTTGTTCGATATTTTGTTTGCAATCCTATGTGACTTTTTTGGGTACACCGGGGGCGGGCACGGGGGCACCGCCCCTACGGAATGGTTGGGTAATTGGCAGCATTGTTTTTGGCGTTTTAGGCTGTATTAGTTACAGCACTGCTTTAGCTTTGTGGCCGATATTGTGTGCTGCTGCTGTTGTGCTGCGGTTTCCTCGGCGAATAACTTATTTGTATTTCATTGCTTCGATTGCAGTGATAGGGATTTATTTTTTAACTTATAAAACTCCATCTCATCACCCTTCTTTAACTAAGATTAACCCGATCAAAAGTCTCGAATATATTCCCACTTATCTCGGCGGAATATTTAGCGAAAATATTATTGTTGCTTCAATTATTGGTATAATTGGTTTGATTGCAGTGACGGGTTTTGTGGGTTATTGGCTATTTGTAAAAAAGGTTGATCGCCCGGATTGGCTGCCTTGGCTATCAATCCAACTTTACACGCTGCAAACGGCGTTAATGGCTGCGGTTAGTCGATCGGGATTTGGCGTCGAACAAGCCACCGCTTCCCGCTACGCCACACTCCCAGCTTTGTTTTGGATGAGCACAATTGTGCTGACAGTATTGTGGGTGCGCGAGTTGCAGCCAACACCAAGAATCCAAGGGCGTTGGCTGACACCGCTGTTTGCAGTCGCCACAGTCGCCATTATTTTAATGTACGGGGTGGGAGGCGAAACTGCAATGGCGATCGCCCGCAGAGCAACCTATCAACCGTTAGTAGCATTATCACTCCAATTAGGCATCACCGACGTAACGCTAATTAAAGACCGCGTAGGCAATAAACCTGCCGCTTTTATCGGGTTAATCGACGCCTTAAAAACTAACAATTTAGTGCCATTTAACCGAGACATCAAAAAACACAATTTCTGTGCAGCATTAGCCACAAAAATCGCTCCAAACTTACTGTCAGCACCCAAAGACGGAGTACCCGGATATTTTGATACAGTCACCAACCTTGCACCAAAAGCAGCGAGAGTAACTGGCTGGGTAGGAGACCCCGAAAACAATGTAAAATGTATTGCCATTCTCAACCAAGAAAATGTCGTTAGAGGTTTTGCCATGTCAGGATTTCCGCGCCCAGACTTAGTTAACTTGTTTGGCCCTTCCTACGAATTCGCAGCTTGGAGAGGATACATTCAAACATCACCCACAGATAAATTATTGACAGCCTATGCCTCATTTAAAAACCGCCAAGGTTGGGTAGCATTGCGAAACTCCCAAGTTATCAATAAAAACTAAAAAACCTCTCTTTCTCCTCCTCTGCGCCCTCTGCGCCCTCTGCGGTCAATAAAAAAATCTCATTTACAACACCAATGAAATAGAATAGCCCTATGCCAAAACATCTCAGCTTCGTAATCCCCGTTCACAACGAAGAAGCCACCCTCAAAGTGCTGTTTGAAAAAATCCAACTTGTCATGTTTCAAACAGAAATTGACAGTTACGAAGTCATTTTCATAGATGACGGTAGCCGCGATTATTCGTGGCAACAAATCACAGATTTAGCCAGCCAACATCCCCAACTCATTAAAGCGATTAAACTGCGCCGCAACTTTGGCAAATCCGCCGCACTTTCAGCAGGATTTCGCAAGGCAGCAGGGATAATTATCTTTACTCTCGATGCTGACCTTCAGGATGACCCCGCTGAAATTCCCAAATTTTTACATCATTTAGAATCGGGATTTGATTTAGTTTCTGGTTGGCGAAAACAGCGGAACGACCCGCTTTCTAAAACTTTACCTTCCAAGCTGTTTAATGCCGTTGCGTGTTTGCTGACTGGGGTGCAAATGCACGATATGAATTGCGGCTTTAAAGCTTACCGTAGGGAAGTTTTGCAGTCGATTAAATTGTACGGGGAATTGCACCGCTACATTCCAGCTTTAGCAAACAATTTAGGGTTTAAAATTGGGGAAGTAGTTGTGGAACATTATCCGCGCAAGCACGGAAAATCGAATTACGGCTGGGAACGTTATGCGCGGGGATTTCTTGATTTGTTGACGGTGTTAGCCACGACGCAGTATTTACACAAACCGGGTCATTTGTTTGGGGGTTTGGGATTGTGTTTTGGCTTGGTTGGAACTGTTTCGCTGAGTTATTTGATAGTTATTTGGTTTCTGAATTTGGCGGGGATGAATTTTGGGCCGATCGGGAATCGACCTTTGTTATTTTTTGGGATTTTGTGTACAATTCTGTCGGTGCAGTTGATTTCTTTGGGGATTTTAGCTGAGTTGATGGCGCGGAATGTGGATGCTGATTATGTGGACAAGCAAATTAGCGAAATTATTGATGATTCGGGTTTTGATATTTAACCGCAGATTAAGGCTGATTAACGCTGATTAACGCAGATAAATCGGATCTTGAAATTTATTCTATACAAGCAAGGTCTGGGTTCGTAGATTAAGATAAAGGTCATTTTTGGATTTAACAAGTTTTACCAATTATCTATTACCTAATTTTATACAGTATCCATTTGCCTTGTTTGTCTGCGATTTCTCCTTGAATATTTGGGTGCCAGTCAGTACGAGTCAGGATATAATCGGCATGATAGTTTCGGGCGACTTTGACTAAATCCGCACTGCTGCGTCGGATGAATAAGTCATTTCCTCCCCAAATCATTTGCGGGTTTAAGGGAACTCCTAAAACAGCTTCCATGCGATTTTGCCATTCTTTGATGCCTTTTTCGGTAAAGGGGAAGTTCTTGAAGTTGACGACAATCGCTCTTTCGGAGAAAAACTGGAAGCTGGTAACTGAAGGTGGAATTAATACGAGTGAATCGCGGCTGCTAATTTGCGAAAATCGCACAGCTAATCTGCTTAAGTCGTCACTGGAAACGGCATTGATATTAATTCTTGTTTGAAATACATTTAATATAGGTTTGGGCAGAATTCCTGCTACTCCAAAAATTAAGGTGACGGTAGTTATTAAGGCTAATGTGTGAGTTATAGTCTGTTTTATAGATGCAGCAAGGGATGTTTCTTCTAAAATGAATGGGAAGGCGAGGATTGAGAAAAGGACTGGGATGCTAATTATTCGATCGCCCATTATTTCCCATGAATCAGTCACCGGATATATCAAGCTGAAAATTACCGTTCCTACTGCTAAAATCCACAACAATATATTATATCGTTTGGGAAATACGAATTTTTTTGTTTGCCAAACTGATAATCCTAGGAAAATAATACCCCTAAAAGGCAAAGTTAGTACAACTAACAGCAACAAGCTAATAGCTATTTTTTTTTGTCGGTAAAGTATATCAACGGTCAAACAAACAGCAATAAATATGATTAATTGAGCAAAAGGTACGGTTCTAGCTAACTGTAGTTTTGCGATAAAAGCCAAAGGGTAAACTTCGACAAATATGTAATTTAGAAACAGTGCAAAAATTGAGGTGCCAACAATTACATAAAAATTAACCTTGTCTTGTTTTCGCAATAATTCGGCATTTTTGATGCACAGCAAGCCACCACTTATGAAACATATAAAGTTGAACCAATTCCCAAAATCCCAATTTGACGGGAGGATGTGGTGGGGGTTGCGGACTTTGGCGTGAATGTAGACAAACTCGGCGTTGTCGATAGTGTGAGTGCTGGTAGTACCTGTTAATAACATCGGTACGTAAACGATACTTGCCATTGCTGCTAAAAGTGCGATCGCCAAAATCAATGTTTTGAAATTCCGCTGTCTTACAGATTGAATAACTAAAACGGGAACCATCATCAATCCCGGCAACAAACCCACTAAAAATTGCAGCAAACAACCCAGTCCAAAAAATAAATAGCCGGTCAGCCATTTCTGGCGCAAACTAAAGTAAATTCCCCAGATTGCGAAACCCATTGCGAAGGTACTGGGTACTGATTTGGTGGAAAATATTAGGGTGTTACCAACATCTGTAAATGTAGCGGCTATACATAAAAAAGCCATCGCTGCTGCAGGCAGTTTGGAATTAGTATAGATATTGATAATTGCGTAGCAAGCTAGGATAAATGAACCAAAGGCTAGGAATTGATAAATAAAGTGCGCTAGGGGAATGCTTGTTCCTAAGTTGGCGAGCAAATAGATAATATAATAGTAGTAGTACCTGGGATTAAATTTCACCATTTCTTGAACGTAATAATCATTTTTATACAGTTCAGGATTTAGCATAAATTGAATTGGCGGCACTTCGGGAAAATTGCCTCCAATGGGGAAAATATAGCCAGTTGCCATCAGGGAGGCGATGATGGCAAAAGTATATAGAGATAAATTAAAATACTTGTGGGATTTTTGATATTTCTGCATTATACCTCTTGCAATCATTCCCAAATCATCTTCAAATACATCTGCGTCTATCTGTGTTTATCTGCTTTACATCTGCGGTTTCTGTATCTATTAATGATTTAGGCAATCTTGTCTTATTTACGGTTCAATTTACCTACTGACAGCTAAATTGTTAATCTCCAGTTGGCATTGGTTTGTTAAATCCTGTTTGCTGCTACTCAATACCTCAAGCAGCAGATAAAGGGGATTTTTGCCCTCAACTAATAGATTTAAGCCGATCGCACTTTTTTGACTATAAGCCATCTCTGCTGAGTCTACTAATTTACCTTGGTTGTCCCACAAAGTCAAGCGCAGGGCAATTCCCGGACATTGTTTGTTAGGTAAATTGAGTTTGCCGGTAACTTTCGCTTTGTCTGAGATGGAACCTAAATACAGGAAAGATGTATCGAGTTTCTTGCTGTTTTTAATTGGATGAGTTACAATATTATATAGGTTATCCGATTCTTGACTGACTGAATAATTGGCACTTGTGTAGATTGATTGATGCAAACTAATCCAATCTAACTGCGTGTCCGGTCGATCGACTATTTGCCGCTGCATCGCATCCAGAGTCCTAACTGCCGTTGCTGTATCAGTCGGCCGCATCCTCCGGTAAACGCTGAGTGTCACGCCGTTTTCTAGCTTAAACTGTTCCGGTAGCAATTGGAAATCACGGGCAATTTCCCAGTTTTGAGTAAAGGCATCGTACACAACTTTAACAACATCTTGTTCGTGCGATCGCAAAACTTGTTCGTCAGTCGGTAACACCTGCTGAAAAGGTACAGCAACCACCGCATATTGTGACTGCAACAACTCGGGTAGCGGGTAAGTATCGCGCGAGTCAATTTGCGGCCTCCCGATTGTATTTAATTTCCACCAACCCTCCGGCGGGTTTAATTTTCGGTTGGCTTGCCTGAGGATGTTAGCATTGAAATTGTTAGAAGCACCGACAATATAAATCGGTTCTTCGTTGGGTGCTAATTTTCGCAGAAACTCTACTAATTTTACAACTTCGTCGTAGTCCGATCGCACTAACGGCGGAAAATTAGCCATAAACAGTCTTGACAAATCAATTTTGAGAGGAATTAACCCGACTGCGGCATTCAAAACCAGGTACAAACCCGCCGCGGCCAGCATGAAATACCGGACTTTTCCCTTGAGAGTCAGCCAAGTTGTCCAGAAAAATGTGGATAGTCCTAAAAGTGCGATCGGTGTAATATGAATTGTATAGTGCAAGTAGCCGTAACGCAAGACTAACAGCCATTCAATCAGCGACAAAACCCCAAACAACGAAACAAAAATAGCCGCCGCAGGAACCAGCATTCGAGTGAGAATTCCCGCCGAGAAACCAATCAGTACCAGCAGCCAAGTCCCCAAACCGTAAAAATCCGCATAACGAGTTAAAATATCATTTACAGGCAAACTCCAAGCGACATACAAATTGCGGTAGTCAACCGTCAGAGCACTGCGAGTAAAATCTCCCGCTACCAACATTAAAATAGTCAAGCTAGTTACAGCTATCAAGCCCAATTTGATGCCGGATTCACACAAGCATCTGTAGGGAAACGGCACTACCCCCTCCTTGTCTTTTGGAGACGACAATGCCGTTTCCCTACGGTATATTAGTACAATAAACTCGATGAAAGCCTGTAAAGTCGCTGCACAAAAAAATGCGATCGCACTATAAGCAAAATGGCGCCGCCACAGAATAGCCGCCGCCAGCAAAAACCCAATCAACGGGATGTTCCACCAAGCTTTCAGCTTAACATCCTGCAAATAAACCAAAATTGCCAAGGCTACAAACACACAGCCGCCAGTATCTAGATATCCCCGCAGAGTCGGTATCCAACTCATAGGAATTAATAAACTCAGCAGCACAGTTGACCAAAACACCCGGCGGGAATAAACTGGAATTAGCTTTGCAGAAATTGCCCCCAGCAACAGGCGAAACGGCAGCACATAAATCAGGGATACGCTGAGAATGTAACTCAGCCGAGACTCGCCAAATAAGAGAATAAACGGCACTAACGGCAGAGAAATTAACAGGTTTTTTTCCTTAGATAGCGATTCTATAACTCCGCGCCATGCTTGATCTGGCGAGTCTCGAAATAAATTTGCCGTGTTGACTGTAGCGGTATTGTATCCCGCGTAATCCCACCAATAAAAAGTATGTTCCCTAGATACATAGATTGAAGTTACTGCAACTGTGACGAGAACAAATAAAAACAAGAAAAACCCATCTATCAGAAACTTGCGAGGCAATTTAAAAGAAACACCATCAAATAATCCCATCAGTCTAGCAACCCTAAATCAATTGTATAGTCCTGGACCCACGGGTAGTCAGAAACCGGGTTTTTTGCCAAAATCTTGCATCAAAGCCTTTAATTTCGGTAAAAACCCGGTTTCTTTGGTATGGAGGCGCGTCCAAGAGTGTTATCTTAAAACAGTATCTTGCAAAAAACCTTCCAACTTTTCTGCATATTGCCGATTGGCGATCGCACTTGGATGACTGTCATAAGGTAAATTATTATTGCTAGGTATGTTCAAATCAACCGAAATATCCCTCGTAGCAATTCCCTCCTGACTTAACTCCTGCAACATCTTAGCAGCACTGGGATGAATGCCCGCAACAACTAACTTAACACCCTTAGCCTCAGCCACACGGTTAAACTCTTCAATAATTGCCTTAGAAACCTCATGGCTTCTATACAATGTCTTTTCAAATCCATTGTAACTATCGTCCAAAAAATTGCTTAATGCAAAAACCCGCATCAGTGGGATCTCGCGATATTCAGCTTTTACCATGCTGTAGGTAAACTTATTTTCTCCATTCAGCCTAGCATCAGGCTGCAACAGAACACCCAGTTTACTCCAACCCGCAAGTTCCTTTCTTCTCTCCCTTACCAAAGTATTGCGGAGGTCATGAAACCCCGCATAAGCAATCACCGCAATTTTGGGTTTATTTCCTTGTTTTAGTGCTTGTTTGAATTGAATCAACGACGGCAGCGTGCCGTAGCCGCCAACCCCGAAATTCACTATTTCATATTTGGGTAGTTTCTCTTGCAGCAACCAAGGATAAGTTTCGCTGTCATTCAATGACCAACCGTAGGTAATAGAACAGCCAAATATCCAAATTTCAGGTTTTTTTGAGGATTGATTGTAAGTATTGAGTGGATGTGTTATTCTGAGACCATTATTGAGGTGAGTTGCATTATATGAGTAATTGCCGTTAAGTGTTACCTTGAATTTTCCCGGCAAATGTTTGTAGCCGAGTTCCGAGTCTTTGATGAAATAGTTACCTTTTGGTTCGACAGCAACATTAGCATCTGTTATTTTCCAGGGTTTGTATCCCGCAACTCGCAAAACGATTTCAGCCGTGGTGGTAGATAAAAAAATTGGAAAAATTAGATATGTTATTAATCTGAAAATAGAGGTTTTCATGATTTTTTTTTCATAATTTATCGTAGGGGCGGGTTTCATCAACCATATCGGCGTAAGACCAACAATATAATCAACCCGCCCCCGCCCAAGGAATAATCGGCCTCTACATTTTTTTGGATGAGCTCGAACCTGAGGTTAATCTAGATTATCGGCTGTGTCGGGGCGGGTTTATATAAATTTTTGTGAACCTCAAATATGGTTTGTAAAACCAGCCCCTCCGGGCCATTGTAGGGGCGGGTTTCACCAACCATATCGGCGTAACACCAACAATATAATCAACCCGCCCCGCCCAAGGAATAATCGGCCTCTACATTTTTTTGGATGAGCTCGAACCTGAGGTTAATCTAGATTATCGGCTGTGTCGGGGCGGGTTTATATAAATTTTTGTGAACCTCAAATATGGTTTGTAAAACCAGCCCCCCAGGGCCATTGTAGATACTGTTTTAAGGTAACAATCTTGGACGCGCCTCCATACCAAAGAAACCGGGTTTTTACCGAAATTAAAGGCTTTGATGCAAGATTTTGGCAAAAAAACCCGGTTTCTGACTACCCGTGCGTCTAGGACTATACAATTGATTTAGGGTTGCTAGACTGATGGATTATTTGATTTTGTTTCTTTTAAATTGCCTCGTAAGTTTCTGATTGATGGGTTTTTCTTGTTTTTAGTTGTTCTCGTAACAGTTGCAGTAACTTCAATCTATGTATCGGGTTTATTATATTGTTGGTTTTACGCCGATATAGTTGGTTAAACCCGCCCCTTGCAAAAAACCTTCCAACTTTTCTGCATATTGCCGATTCGCGATCGCACTTGGATGAAGGTCATGAGGTAAATTATTATTGGCAGGTATTTTCAAATCAACCGAAATATCCGCAGTAGCAATTCCCTCCTGACTTAACTCCTGCAACATCTTAGCAGAACCGCTATTAATTCCCACCACAACTAACTTAACACCCTTAGCCTCAGCCACACGGTTAAACTCTTCAATAATTGCCTTAGAAACCTCATGGCTTCTATACAATCCCTCTTCAAATTGATTGTAATTAACCTCCAAAAAATGGCTTAATGCAGAAACCCGCATCAGGGGGAACTCGCGATATTCAAGTTTGGCCATCTTGTAGGTAAAATTATTTTCTCCATTCAGCCTAGCATCAGGCTGCAAAAGAATACCGAGTTTATTCCAAGCAGCCATTTGCTTTCTTCTCGCCCTTAACAAAGTATTGCGACGGTCGTGAAATCCCGCATAAGCAATCACCGCAATTTTGGGTTTATGTGCTTGTTTGAGTGCTTCTTTGAATTGAATCAACGAGTGCAGTGTGCCGTAGCCGTTAACGCCAAAATTAACTATTTCATATTTGGGTAATTTCTCTTGCAGCAACCAAGCATAAGTTTCGCTGTCATTCAATGACCAACCGTAGGTAAAAGAACAGCCAAATATCCAAATTTCAGGTTTTTTTGAGGAGGAATTGTAAGTATTGAGTGGATGTGTTATTCTGAGACTATTATTGAGGTGAGTTGCATTAAATGAGTAATTGCCGTTAAGTGTTACCTTGAATTTTCCCGGCAAATGTTTGTAGCCGAGTTCCGAGTCTTTGGTAAAAAAGTTACCTTTTGGTTCGACGGCAACATCAACATTTTCTATTTGCCAGGGTTTGTATCCCGCAACTCGCAAGACAATTTCAGCCGTAGTGGTAGATAAAAAAATTGGAAAAATTACATATGTTATTAATCTGAAAGCAACATTTTTAGCAAAATCTTTTTCGATCATTAACATAATATGAAATGTCAGCAAAAGTACAGTAAACTGCCATGCGAGTATTATCTAGTTAATGGATCTAATTTAATTAGATTGAGCGCCTTCACTGCATCCCCCAACCTACCCCACTAGATGGTTTACGAGAATTAAATATTATTCGTAAAACCCGTGGCTACAAAATATTGGTTTCAACTCACATCTTGCACCAATATCAATAATCCTTTTTTGGGCGGGCAGGATGCCCAACCCCTACTCCCCACAAGAAAACTCATTCTTTGTGGAACAGGCATCTTGCCTGTTCTTGAGAATGGTGCAACATCTCAGTTTAAACTCACATCTTGCACCAATATCAGCAACGGGCTAGAAGCCCGTTCCACAAAAAATAAACTTGTATCAGCAACGGGCTAGAAGCCCGTTCCACAAAAAATAAACTTGATTGTGGAACGGGCATCTTGCCCGTTCTTAAGAAGAGTGCAAAATATTGGTTTCAGCTAATTGATTAATTTCTAATAACCAGCCTCCTCCTCGTACTCAGGAGTCTTAGTCTTCTCAGGGATATTCACCCGAGGAGCCTTGTAAGGCTTCGGCGCCTCATCGTCAGCCCAAGCATCGGCCTCCACATCATCTTCGTACTCGTACTCCACCACCGGCTGCTTCGGGCGAGAGCTCTCAGAGCGAGTGTACTGTGGCTTCTCCTCGTACTCCTCCTCGTAATCGTCCTCCTCGCCGCCCCAATTATCCTCTTCGTAATCCTCGTAATCGTCGATAATCGGCTCAGGCTGCACCGCGCGCATCGGCTGGCGCACCGCAGGCCGATTCCACTGCGAATCCTCATCCCAAGGGACTTCCTCTACCGCAGGCTGCGCTACCTTGCTGCGCATTTCCGGTGCAGGTATCCGCACGCCCGGGCCCAATTGATTTGCTGTAGCCACGGGTTTCGGATAATAACCTTGCTCGTCCTCTTCCCGTTCCCAAGGTGCTTGACCCAAACCGACGCGCTCTAGCAAACCCACAGTAAGCTGCCTGAGCCTTTCCTCGGAACCTTCAAACACAATCAAGCGATTCGGACCGCTGCTGACAATTTCTTCAATCCCCAACTCGTAAGTGCTGAGAACTTGGTCGGGGATTTGGGGGATGCCCAGGGAAGCGATAATTATAGAAACTAACTTACCGTCTTCGGGGTCGAACCTAAAGCCCCGCACCCTACCCAAAAGTTCGCCGGTTTCGGTAATAACTTCGCTGTTAATCAAAATGCTGTAGACTTCAACATCAACATCATCTTCGATCGCGCTCTCATCTTCCACCAACAGCACGTCGCCGATTTCGCTGACATTGCTGAGGAACATAAACCTCGGCATTCCAGCGACCGCGAATATATTATCACGCAGACCGATCGCCACAACTTCCCGCCGATCGATGTCCACCCATAATTGACTAACCACCCCCAAGCGTTTACCTCTGTCGCGAGTGATGACTTGAGTGCCGAGAATATCGGAGCGTTGGCAGATTTGTTCTGATGTCATTCTAACTTTAATCCTGATTTATCATAAAAATGGGCCTAAAACCCCCGTGCTTCTAGCACGGCTTTGCTGTATGCTTGTAGTAGTGGAAAGGTAATCAACCACTCTAAAAACCTAGCTGTCAAAAGACAAAGCGCTGAACCTTGAAAATTGAATCTAAGCGGTTCTACTGCATTTTTCTAGACTCCACCTCGCAGTAGGTAAAAGATTCAGAGGAGCTAGACAAACAGCATTTGAAGCGAATTTGCTTCAAACTGAAACAGGACTTGCCTAAAAGCAAATAGGGTAGGGCATACCCGAATTAACGCTTGGGGAGAGTCCCACCTCTGGGCTAGAGACTTCAAGGAATCTAGTTTAAGTGGTCTGGGTGAGCCAAGAATCCTCGTACCTTCAGGTCGAGGAGTGTCAATAAGTACATATATCACTCAACACGAGCGTTAACAGAAACTCCGGGACTACAACTTCAGTCCTATGACTTGAGTATAAGCTCCCCGTGCTTGAGTAACACCTATTGTACGCTGGGCTGATTGAATCATAGGTCGCCGCAAACTCACAACAATAAACTGGGCTTGTTCAGACTGTCGTTTTATCATTCTAGCTAATCGCTCCACATTTGCCCCATCCAGAAACATATCCACTTCATCAAAAGCGTAGAACGTAGATGGGCGGTAGCGTTGCAGCGCAAAAATAAAACTCAGCGCCGTCAACGACTTTTCGCCTCCAGACATGGAAGCCAGCCGCTGTACGGGTTTGCCCTTCGGGTGAGCAACCAAATTCAAGCCGCTGCTGAAGGGGTCTTCCTGGTCATCTAGCTGGAGATAGCCATCGCCTTCGGAAAGTTCCGCAAAGATAGTCTGAAAGTTCTCGTTAACCGCGTCGAAAGCTTCCTTAAAAGCGCGCCGCCTGAGCGTGGTAAAGTTTTCGATTCTCAACAGCAGTTCAGTGCGTTCTCCTTCTAATGTTGTCAATTTTTGACTCAATTCAAGAAGGCGTTCTTGAGTGCGGTTGTACTCTTCCAAGGCTAGCATATTGACTGGTTCTAGGGCTTGAATGCGTTTGGCGATCGCCTTTACTTCCTGCTGCAATTCCGTCAAATTGGCTTTCTCGACATTTTCAGGAATCGACGGCACGGGGTCGGGCATTTCCGCCCGCTGCGTTTCCAATAGAGTGCGGACTGCGGCTAATTGTTCCCGGCGTTCTTGCTGGGTTTCGTGCAGTTTTTGCAACTGCCATTGTAACTGCTGTTTGGCTAAATGCTTCTCTCGCAATTGAGATTCCGCCCGATCGCGATCTTCCTTCTGCACGCCCAATTTTTCCTCTATTTCCCCCAAAGCTGCCCTAGCTTCGGCAATTTGCCGATCGAGTTCTAACTGCTGCGAAACTATGCGATCGATCGCATCCGCCCCCGCGTTTTGCTGCACTTGCCATTCCTGCAATTTCTCGCTGCCTTCCTTAATTTTCTCTGACAAACGCCCGAATTGATTTTCCAAGTCTCCTTGGCGCTGCTGGACGTTTCTCAGAGCTAATTCTCGCTCTTGCAGTTGTGCTTCGAGAGCGCGCAAACTCGATTGCATTTGCTGCCATTCGCTGTGACTGTTCGACTCTTCCAACTGCGCCAAAGTTTGCCGGTACTGCTGCAATTGAGTTTCCTGTGCGGGCAATTCTCCCTCCAGCAACTGCAATCTCGATCGCGAATTAGTTAATTCCTGTGTGTTTTTCGCAATTTGCGATCGCACTTGTGCCTGTTGCGCTTGCAAATTCTTAATTTCTGAATCCAACTGTTCCAAGCGCAACTGATTTTCGCGTAAATTCTGTTTCGCTTCCATCAATTCTTGGCTGCGAGTTTTGACTGAAATAGACACCCGGTCGATCGCAATTTTGCACCGTTCCAAAATCCGCTCAATTTCCTCCAACCTTTCTTGCAAAGAGGCGATCGTCCGCGCTTCACTAGCAGCCTCGCTAGCATCAACCGTGCCAAAATGCAAGGTAGATCTGTTAGTAGAACTTCCCCCAGTCATCGCCCCGCTACTTTCCAAAATTTCCCCGTCCAAAGTGACAATCCGGTACTGTCCCAAATAGCGGCGGGCATCACTGAGGTTGCTAAACACAACCGTACTGCCAAAAACGTAAGCAAAAATTTCCTGATACCGCGAATCGCAATCAATTAAATTAACAGCCGCATCCACAAACCCAGCCGCGCGCCGCATATTTTCATTCACCGAAAACCTCCCGCCTCTAATCTTATTCAAAGGCAAAAACGTCATCCTTCCCGCCCGTTTTTGTTTCAGCAATTCGATCGCAGCAGCAGCCACGCTGTCATCTTCCACCACCATATTTCCCATGCGCCCGCCCGCCGCTATTTCCAGCGCCAACTGATAGCGCGGTTCTACCCTGCCCAGTTGAGCCACCAAGCCACAAACTCCGCCAATTCCGCTTTGCGCGACAATTTTTGCAGTAAACGTTCCCGTCGCTTCTTGCAGTGCTTGAAACTGCACTTCTAGTTTGTCTAATTTGCGCTGTCTTTCCCGCTGTTCTTCCAACAAACGAGTTTGAGTTTCCTGTTGCAGTTGCAATTCTTGTTCGGCTTCGACTAAAATCTGATTCAGCGATTCTACTTGCAAAGATGCCAGGCCTTTGGTTTCCACAAGGCGAGATTGCTGC
Source organism: Microcoleus sp. OTE_8_concoct_300 (assembly GCF_031383065.1). Taxonomy (NCBI): domain Bacteria; kingdom Bacillati; phylum Cyanobacteriota; class Cyanophyceae; order Oscillatoriales; family Microcoleaceae; genus Microcoleus; species Microcoleus sp. OTE_8_concoct_300. Next base: position 40,033 of record NZ_JANMZH010000009.1, read on the forward strand.
TCTTTTTTCGCTGCAATTTCCTGTTCCAATACTTGCAGCGATTGGTTTTGTTCTTGAATTTGGCTTTCCAGGCGATCGGCTCTTTCTCCGATAGTAGCTTGTTCTGTACGCTGTGGTTCCAAAGTTTGTTGAATTGTTTCGATTTGGCGGTGCAGTTCCGTTTGCTGCTGTACCCAAACTTCGGCCGTCGAGGCGATCGCATTTGCAACTTCCCGATTTTCATTTAAACTTTGCTGGGCTGCGTCCCGCTGTTCCTGAAAACTCCCCTGCTGAGACTTAACATAAGATATTTCAATCTCAATTTGCTCCAAACTTTGCCGGAATTGCCGAACTTCTTCCTCGGTTTGTGCTATATTAGCAGCCATTTGCCCCGCAGTTGTTTCCAAATCCTGTTTGCGGTTTTGCAGTTGCCGCCGTTCCGCTTCCTGAGTGGCAATCGTCGCTTGCAAAGCCAACAATTCCGACTCTCCCAAAGCTTTAACGCGGGCATTCAGCGCGTCAAGTTCGGCGGTTGCTTCTTGAATTTGGGTGCTAATTGTTTGCAGTTGTTCGGTGAGAGATGCAGAAGTGCGATCGCCCGTTTCGATTTGTTCTCGGAGTTTCCATTCTTGCTGCTGCAAGTGGCGGAATTTCAGCACAATTTCCCACTGCGACTTTTCTTGAAATTCCGCCCGCAATTTTTGATATTTTTCCGCCTTTGTGCGATCGGAAGCCAATCTATCGCGCTGAGAAATCAGCTCTTTTTCCACAATTCGGCTACGTTCTTCCACCTCCTTAACTTCATCTAACTTCTGCCTAGCTAAAGAGATTTTGCGATCGAACTGAGCCACCCCAGCCAATTCGTCAATGATTTCTCTGCGTTCCTTAGAATTCATCGAAATAATGCTGGTAACGTCTCCTTGCAGGACGACGTTATAGCCTTCGGGATAAATTCGCAAGCGGTTGAGTTGTTCGTGAAGTTGAGTCAGCGTGCAAGGTTGACCGTTAATGTAATAAGTTGAAGTGTAAGTACCTTGACGAGTTACCCGAAGTTTGCGCGTCACACTCCACTCATCCGATTTTCGATTTTCGATTTTCGATTTTCGATTGGTAGCGAGTAGTTGTCCGTTATTGTCTTGATTTTCTGCGATTTCAATCTCTGCTACGTCTTCAACAGATAACTCATTCGATTTTCGATTTTCGATTTTTGATTTTCGATTGACAGGAGATGATTGACCGTTGTTGTCTTGAGTTTCGGCAGTTTCTATCCCTTCGGCTTCTTCAACAGATAGAGGCGAGTTTCGATTGACAGGAGATGATTGGCCGTTGTTGTCTTGAGTTTCGGCAGTGTCTATCCCTTCGACTTCCTCTGCTTCAACAGATAACTCTGGCGATTTTAGATTTGGGATTTTGGATTTTCGATTGACAGGAGATGGCTTGCCGTTATTGTCTAAAGTTTCGGTAATTTCTATCCCTTCGACTTCTTCAACAGATAGAGGCGATTTTCGATTGACAGGAGATGATTGGCCGTTGTTGTCTTGAGTTTCGGCAATTTCTATCCCTTCGACTTCCTCTGCTTCAACAGATAACTCATCTGCTGCATTTTCATCCTCATCTTCATCCCGGGCGAACCATTCCTCCCCCACATCTTCCAGGGCAAAAGTCGCAGTAACGCTAGCTTCGATCGTACCGCGCTTGTTTTGGGCGCTGTTGACCAAATCCGGCAAACGTTCGGCCCGCATTCCCTTAGAAGTCGAAAGCCCCAGACAAAACAGCAAAGCATCGAGGATATTGGACTTGCCAGAACCGTTGGGCCCGGAAACCACAGTAAAACCCGGCAGCACGGGAATGGACGTTGTGCCGCCAAAAGATTTAAAGTTAGTTAGTTCAATCCGTTTAATGTGAACCATATGCTAGGAGTAGCTTTGGCTCTAGGTTGTTGTCACAGGGTAGCACAGGCAATGGGGCGATCGACAATGTGTGAACTTTCCGGCATTGTCGATCAAACCGATATCTTACACCTTTGTCAACAACCCAGTCGGCTTTTACTTAAAAAGCTTATTGACAAAAGTACAACATCTGTGATCCGAGGGACCCCCACAAACGAACGTAAATTTTGATACAGATAACTTCATCAGACTCGATCGACATTATTTGTGCGATCGTACCTGAAAGCCTCACCCAGACTCAATGGCAGGAAATATAATGCCTGGAATTACTCATGTGCCCCCTAGACATATAAAAACTTTCCGGTAAAATCGAACCAAAATTAATAATGTATAAAGTAACGAAGCGCATTATGGAGGGCAAACCCATTACACCAGCTCAGAACTCGTCTAACCTGCCAGCTTCACCTGAAAGCGACGAACAAGTATTACAAATTTGGGGTCGCGAGCCCCTTAAAGGACACGTCAAAATCAGCGGCGCCAAAAACTCGGCTTTAGTAGTCATGGCAGGAGCCCTGCTATGCCCAGAGGATTGCCGTCTCCGCAACGTTCCCGGTCTAGTCGATGTCGCCCGCATGGGGCAAATACTCTCCGCTGTAGGAGTCCACTTACAGCAGAACGGGGACGTTTTAGACATCAACGCCAGCAACCTCATAGACGCTCAAGCCCCCTACGAATTAGTCAGCCAACTGCGGGCGAGCTTCTTCATCATCGGCCCACTGCTAGCGCGTTTGGGATTTGCCAAAGTGCCCTTGCCCGGTGGGTGCGCCATCGGCGCCCGACCCGTTGAACTCCACGTTCGCGGTCTGCAAGCCCTCGGCGCCGAAGTCCACATCGACCACGGCACGGTTCACGCTTACGTCAAAGGGCCGAACCGCCGCCTCAAAGGAGCCAAAATTTATTTGGACTACCCCAGCGTTGGTGCAACTGAAACTTTGATGATGGCGGCGACTCTGGCTGAAGGAGAAACCGTGATTGAAAATGCGGCTCAAGAGCCGGAAGTCGCAGATTTGGCGAATTTCTGCCGTGCTATGGGAGCAAAAATTCGAGGCGCCGGCACGAATACGATCGTCATTTCGGGAGTTCCCAAGCTGCACGCAGTAGACTATTCAATTATTCCCGATCGCATCGAAGCCGGAACATTTTTAGTAGCAGGAGCCATCACTCACTCCGAAATCACTTTGTCCCCGGTAATTCCCGACCACCTGACCGCAGTCATTGCCAAATTAAAGACAATTGGGGCGAAAATTATTGCAGAATCCCCCGACCTTTTGCGGATAGTTCCGGGCCAAACTCACTCCGCCACAGACATCGAAACTCTGCCTTACCCAGGTTTCCCCACAGATATGCAAGCTCAGTTTATGGCTTTGCTGACCCTGAGCCAAGGAGACAGCTTGATCAAAGAAACCGTGTTTGAGAATCGCTTGCGCCACGTAGCAGAGCTCAACCGCATGGGCGCCGACATTCGGCTTAAAGGCAATGTAGCGATTGTGCGCGGAGTGTCGCTGCTGTCGGGTGCGCCAGTAGTGGCAACAGATTTGCGGGCTTCGGCGGCGTTAGTGCTAGCCGGACTGGCAGCCGATGGTGTCACCACCATCAGCAGCTTGCAGCACTTAGACCGTGGCTATGAGCAGTTAGAGGTCAAACTGCAAAAATTGGGAGCTAAGTTGCGGCGCGTCAAAGAGGGCACAGACCCGGCGACTGCTGAGGCTCCTGTCAATCCCGTGCGATCGGGTTTAAACTGTTAATTAGTCAGTGGTCATTAGTCAGCAGTCATTAGTCACTAGACTTGAATTGCATAAGTCGCTTTCCTCTCTCGAAATTATCTGCGTTTATCTGCGTTTATCTGCCTTTAATCTGCGGTTTTCGTATTAATCAAAGATTTATGCAATTCAGGTCTAGCATGAAGCAGAAAAAAATCACTCATTTTTAATGACCAATGACCAATGACCAATGACTAACGACGAGTGACTATTGACTAATGACTCAGGATTAAAATGTCGAACATACCGCTCATCGGTTTGAAAGCAGACCAGTTTCGCCACCCGCTAGACTTGGAAGCCACCAGCACTCTCAAACAACTGCCCGGCCTGGATTTGATGGTGCGGCAGTTGCTGGGACAACTTGGCGAACAGTTTTTCATGCTCGAAAATCTCGCCTCCAGCGTCCAAGTCGGCGAAAATCAATTGCCCCACCTGCATCAATTGCTGGTGGATGCCTGCAAAACTCTGGATTTGGAGGTGCCGCAGCTTTATGTCCGCCAGCATCCGATGCCGAATGCTTACACCTTTGCGATGCGGGGAAAACAGCCTTTTGTGGTGATGCACACTTCTCTGATTGATTTGCTCACAGACGATGAAGTTAAGGCAGTAATCGCTCACGAGTTGGGGCATTTGAAGTGCGAGCACGGAGTTTACCTGACTCTGGCTAATTTAATTGTGTTGGCCGCCGGTCAAATTTCGCCTGTGGGAACCGTGCTAGTGCAGGGTTTGCAGGCGCAAATGTTGGAATGGTTACGGTGTGCCGAATTTACGTGCGATCGCGCCGCCTTGCTCGCCACCCAAGACCCAAAAGTGGTAGCATCGGTGCTGATGAAACTGGCCGGAGGTTCGCCGACTTTAGCTCCCAAACTGAATGTAGATGCGTTTTTGGCGCAGGCGCGAGCCTACGACGACCTCAGCAGCACTCAACTCGGAGAACTGCTCAAACAAGCTCAGACGGCTCAGTTGTCCCATCCTGTACCAGTATTGCGCGCCAGAGAGATCGATCGCTGGGCAAGTTCAAAAGATTATGAATCTCTTGTGCAAAATCGATCGGTGTGTTATGATGGTGAAACCAACAAAAAGGGCGGGTGGCGAAATTGGTAGACGCATCAGACTCAAAATCTGACACCGAAAGGTATGAGAGTTCGATTCTCTCCCCGCCCACTGCTAGAAAAGCTTAATAAATCTAGGGTTCCAGATGATAAGTCTGGAACCCTAATTTATATGGGATGGGGAATTAGTCATTAGTCATTAGTCATTAGTCATTAGTCATTAGTCATTAGTCAACAGTCAACCGTCAACCGTCAACAGTCAACAGATTTTATGGGTGAAATCGCCGCTTTAGGCGCTGCATTTGTCTGGGCTCTATCTTCCACCATCTGGCAGCGAGTGGGACAGCAAATCCCCGCAGTGGTGCTAAACTTGCTCAAAGGCGCGATCGCCCTTTTCATGCTCCTTGCCACTGTACTAATTTTAGGCACATCTTTACCAGCACTCAATCCCCATATTTTAGCAATGCTGCTCATCAGCGGCGCCCTAGGAATTGGCATCGGAGACACCGCTTTCTTTATCGTATTAAAATATTTAGGCGCGAGGCGAACGCTGCTTTTAGAAACCCTATCTCCCCCTTTAACAGCTTTACTTGGCTTAATATTTTTGCAAGAAAAATTATCGCCCATTGCTTGTACAGGCATTCTTTTAACAATCTGTGGGGTAGCTTGGGTAATTGCAGAACAAACAGCCGAAACAACCTTATCATCAAAACATCTTTGGCAAGGATTAGCCATTAGTTTATTAGGACAAACAAGCCACGCCGCCGGAGCAGTTTTATCCCGGGCGGCCTTCACTCAAATAGATATTGATCCCCTGTGGACAGTAGCCTTGCGTTTGAGCGGTGGCATCGCAGTCATGCTATGCTTCTTGAACCCAACAAACCTTGACACTTTCCAACAATTAAAAGCGCCAAAAATATTAGGTGCAATAATTATAGCAGCTTTTTTAGGAACCTATCTCGGGATTTTCCTGCAACAGATTTCGCTGAAATATGCACCCGCAGGAATAGCTCAAGCACTCACTTCTACCAGTCCCCTATTTATACTGCCTTTAGCGGTGCTGGCGGGCGAAAAAGTAAGCCTTCGGGCTGTTGTGGGCGTAGTGGCTGCGATCGGCGGAATCTCGCTATTATTGGGTTTGAAGTGATTAAAGGTGAGAAGAGTGATTTAAGGTTTTAGATTTGATACCAGTTCCCAAAAAAATGAAACTGTAGATTTCCTCCCCACCATGATAGTCATCAGTGATTCCCCAATCTAAAATCTAAAATCTAAAATCTAAAATCCTATGAGTGATTATAAAGGCGATCAGCATAGTCATCAGTGATTCCCCAATCTAAAATCTAAAATCTAAAATCTAAAATCCTATGACTGATTATAAAGGCGAGCTGCCTCCTAGAAATTTAACACTTATTAACCAACAAATCAATTGGCTTCAGCAACAGCCAGACGGCATCCTATTTCAACAAAACTCCGGCGACAACTGCATAGCAGTAAAAAAAATAAACTCATGGCTACTACTGCTTTTAGCAGACAGAGAAACCTTAATCACAAATGTAGCTCAATCAATCCTCGACCTCAACAATCCACTAAATTTAATCTTTCCCTATTCCCGAGCCGTGCTGCTAGCATTAGTCTGGAAAACTCTACCAAAAAAAATCTATGTAATCGGATTTGGTGGCGGCACCCTCCCCAGTTTTTTTCACCACTATTTCGCTAACGCGATAGTCGAATGTGCAGATATTGACCAAAAAGTAGTCGAAGTAGCTCAAAAATTTTTTGGTATTCAATTCGACGACAGACTCAAAGTAGCCATTCAAGACGGGCGCGAATATCTAGCCCAACAAAATTCCACAGTAAAAAACGATATAATTATCGTGGATGCTGGTTTTGGCAGCGGCTATATGCCCTATTGGTTGGTGACACAAGAATTTTACCAACTGTGCAAAACTCGCTTGTCAAGCGCAGGTGTTCTAGTTGTCCACCTGTTCCACAAACAAGAGTTTAATGCCGCAGCGGTGAAAACAATTCAAACTGTGTTCGCACAAGTTTATATATGCAATTTAGACACCGGCAACAGCATTGTCATTGCGACTAATGCTCCCGATTTAGCTAACAAGGAAATTTTCTTGAAAGCCGAACTTATTCAAGATTTCCACAATTTACAATTTTCTTTAATAGAAATGTCGCTTGAGCTAAAAAAAGTAGCCGAATTGCCGGAATGGGTAAAAAATTGGGAAACGCTGCCAATTTTTACAGATGCTGAAATACCCGCAGGATATTTGGACTGATAAATATAGCCTTTCTCAGTAACATGAGGTGCTCTCGCGGGCATAGGCCTCCGTGGGCATAGGCCTCCGTGGGCATAGGCCTCCGTGGGCATACCTCACCACGCTTGAGAACCGCTATATGACTGACGTACTCGCCCACAAAAAAAGCGGATTTTTTAACAGATATTGAGGGTTTTAACCAGGTATTTGGTTAAAAAACCCGGTTTCTGGCGACCCGTGCGTAAGTCCTCATACCAAATCAGAATCAGTCAATAGTTGATATTAGCGAAGATCTGTCTAAAAAATACTTGACAGTGAAATTGCGTCAGTGTACTATAGAAGTAGTACAAACAATTAAAAACATGAGACTAAAAAGTTGGGAGTCTCCCCGCAGCGAGGGCAGAAACTCCAAAGGCAAAGGCGGCTCAGCCAGGGCTCGGCAACTCAAAAAGCAACAGCAAACTCTGCGAAAACAGTTAAAAGTTCAATACGATCGACCAAACCAGCAACAAAACCACCAACAAAACCATCAAGGGAAGGAAACCGATAATTCCTTCCCTTATTTTGTATGTTTTTGCTGCTCAATCCCGCTGAATGTTCGGACAAATCGTGCGAGTAATGGACTCGGGCGAGGGTTGCTCTTGCCAGCAGTTGAGAATGCCTTGCAACTCCCCCTTCAAAGTTTCTAAGGCTGCAATTTGCACGGAAATTTCCTCTACCTTCGCCGTTAGATGCTGCTTCGCTTCAGAGCAAGGCAACTCTCCCCGACCGCGAACTTGTAAAATATCCTTAATCTGCTACACAAAACTTGGCTAAACTTATTTAAGTCTCACCATTCAATCAGAATTACTTCTGAAGGGTCTGCTTCCTGTTTCATCCAAGGGAGTCGGCTCATTCTTGTCCACAGGCGTTAATTCGGGTGTAGCCCACCCTAATTTAATTAATCTTAGTTGAAGCTTTTAGCCATGAGTCATCGAAATTGCTGGGTTAGAAACCCCGTCCTTCCAGGACGGCTTTACATTAAATCAAAACCCCTTTCGGAGCGGAGGGGTATGGTTGCCCCTCCATTGGAGATATGGTTGTCTCCCTCCCCTTTTGGGGTAACGTTAGC